>DASZPI010000121.1:0-16811 GCA_035550355.1 Pirellulales bacterium | reverse complement strand
TCACGTCCGCTGCACGCCACCGTATTGCTTGACCGCCACGGACGCATCCTGTGGCAGGACATTGGCGCCGAGCCGTTCAAGGATGTCGAGTTCCTGAAGAAGGAGGCGCGGCGCCTGCTGACGATCTGGGGCGATTAGTTGGGCTGCTCGTGCTGCACGAACGTGTGCGGGCGATAGCGCATCGCGATGAACACGAACGCGACCGCGGCCACAAGCATTAGCGCGGTGAAGAACCAATAGTAGTTCGCCCCGGCCAGCGCCCGGCCGATGTCCTCGTGCTCCATGGCGTGATTTACTTGCGCGGCAAACTGATTGCCCAGGGCCACGGCAGCCAGGTACATCGCCATTACCAACGACTTCATGCGATTGGGCGCTTGGGTGTACGAAAACTCGAGCGTGGTGATCGAGACCATCACCTCGGCCGCCGTGAGCACCAGGTACGCAATCGCCTGCCAGCCGAAATGCGGCGTCTGACCCGCGTCGATCAACTGCTGCGCGCCAGCCACGATGGCGAACGACGGCACGGTGATAAACATGCCGATGGCGATCTTCTTCAGCGGCGTGACCGGCGCGAACCTCGTTCGCCCCAGCGCCGGATACACAACGTACGAGAACAGCGGCACCAGGATCATAATCAGCACCGGGTTGATGGCCTGGAGCTGATCGGGCTCGATCTCGAGGCCCAGGAAATGGCGGTCCATCGATCGCGCTTGCAGCACCCAGGCCGAGTGCGTTTGATCGAACAGCGAAAAGAAGACCGCCACGCACAGGTAGATCGGCACCAGCCGCGCTAGCGCTCGCCAACCGTCGGCCGAAAAGGCCCGCGTGCCGCCGGGCGGAATGTGGACGAATTTGTGGCGTCCCAGCCAGAACACCAGGGTCGCCAGGAACATCAAAATGCCGGGCAGGCCAAAGGCCACGTGCGGGCCCGCTTCCTTGCGCAGGTATGGAATCAACACCTGCGAGGCGGCCGCTCCCAAGTTGATGGAGAAATAAAACCAGCCGAACACGCGCTCGAGCAGGTGCCGATTCGACTCGCCGAATTGATCGCCGACGTGCGCCGATACGCACGGCTTGACGCCGCCGGCCCCGACAGCGATCAGCCCCAGGCCCACGTACAACCCCAGGCGCGTTTGATCGAGGGCCAGCGCCAGGTGCCCGAGGCAATAGACCAGCGACAGGCTAACGATCGTGCGGTACTTGCCCAGCAGCGTGTCGGCCAATAGCGCGCCGAACAGCGGGATGAGATAGACTGCCGTGACGAAATGATGAAATACCCGGCGGGCTTCGATCTCGGTCATCAGGTCGGGGTTCCCTGCCGAGTCGCGCAATTGCGTGGTCATGAACATGACCAGGATTGCCGTCATGCCGTAGTAGCTGAATCGTTCGGCCGCTTCGTTGCCGACGATGTACGGGATGCCTGGCGGCATGGTGGTCCGCGGCTCGGGCGCGGTGCGGTAGCCGGCGCGCTCGTCGGCGCGGCGCAAACGTTCGGCAAGGCTGAGTGACATCGGTTCCAGCGGCGTGTTCGGCGCCGCATTCCTGGCATTGGGTCCGGGACGGGTGGCGATTAGCATAGCGTGATTCGAGCACGCGATGAATTGGCCTCAGATCACCAGCCGGCAGAATCAGCGCCTGAAAGACGTAGCGCACCTGCGCGAACGCCGCCAGCGCAAGGCACACGGGCGCACCGTGATCGACGGCGCGCGCGAGCTGTTACGAGCGCTTGAGGCCGGTGTGCCGATTATCGAGGCGTTCGTCTGCCCCGAGCGCGTGCGCAAAGACGAGGCGCGACGGGCTGTTGAGCTGCTGGGGCAGTTGTGCAAATCGATCTGGTCGATCACGCCGGAATTGTACGACCAATTGGCCTACGGCGGCCGCGATGACGGCGTGGTGGCGGTGGCCGAGCCGAAGGGGCGATCGCTTGCCGAGTTCTCGCTGCCACCGCAGCCGTTGGTCGCCGTGCTCGAAGGGGTCGAAAAGCCCGGCAACGTGGGCGCGGTGCTGCGCAGCGCCGATGCCGCCGGGGTCACGGGACTGATCGTAGCCGACAGCGGCACCGACCTATACAACCCGAACACGATCCGCGCGAGCCTCGGCACGGTGTTCTCCGTGCCGACCTTTGCCGCCTCGTCAGCGCAGGCCCTGGAATGGCTCGTCGCCCACGGGCTGGCGATTTTCGCCGCGCGGCTTGGCGCGGCCAAGCGATACACCGAGGTCGATCTCACTCGGCCGGCGGCAATTGTGCTGGGCAGCGAGGCCGAAGGGCTGTCGCAAGCCTGGAACCGTGATGAGGTTGTCGGCGTCGAGATCCCGATGCTCGGCAGCGCCGATAGCTTGAACGTGTCGGTCGCGGCCGCGGTGCTGTTCTACGAGGCAGTGCGGCAGCGCGGCGGCTGATTACCCCAACTCGGCAATCGGCGTGCGTTCTTCGAGAATGTATCGCGGGCGGCCGTTGAAGTCGTTGAACGTCGCTGCGGGATCGATCCCCAGGTGTCGGTAGACCATGGTCAACACGCTTTGTGGCGCGTAGGGCGACGCGATCGGCACCGCGCCTTTGGCATCGGAAGCACCGAGTGCCTGCCCCATGCGATAGTGGCCGCCGGCCAGCAGCACGCTCGACGTGCCCGGCCAATGATCGCGGCCGGCTTTGCCGTTGACGCGCGGCGTGCGGCCGAACTCGCCCATCGCCACCACCAGCACGCGTCGATCGAGTCCGCGGGCATGCAGATCGCGCACCAGCGCTGCGACGCCGCGGTCGTATTCCGGCGCACGTTCGCGCATTTTGCGATCGAGCTTTTCGTGATCGTCCCAGCCGAACATGCGCACCAGGATCATCGGCGCGCCGGCTTCGGCCAATCGACGCGCTAGCAGGAGTCGTTGCCCCAGCGGCGTGCGACCGTAGGCGTCGCGCGTTGCGTCGCTTTCGCGGCCGATGTCGATCGCGCTTTGCATCCGCGCGCCCAGCAGCAACTCGAACGCCTGACGCGTGAATTCGTCGATTGCGTCGGCCTCGCCGCTGCCGTTGGCCGCCGCATTGGCGAGCGCTTGCGCGTCGGTGAGATCGCTCCACAGCGATTGCCGCGTCTTGAGACGATTGGCATTCAGTCGCGCCTCAGGCTGCAGATTTTGGACGCGAAAATTCTTGGTGTTCGGATCGTCGTCGATCGCGAACCAGTTGTAGCGCGCACCCAGATAGTGCGGGTCGCTGTACGCAAGCGGCTTGGGCAGCGAAATGGCCGGTGGCAGATCGGCCGAGTGCTCGCCGCGCGTTCGCGCCACGATCGCGCCAATGCAGGGCATCTCGCCTTTGGTCGAATTGCGCGGGTTTTGCAGAAAGTAGCCGGTCTCGACCACGTGCAGCGCAATGTGACTGGCCTCGTGATGGTGCACCGACCGCACGACCGCCAGCTTGTCCATCAGCTTGGCTTGCTCGGGCATCAGTTCGCTGAACGCGATGCCCGGCACGCTGGTGCTGATGCTCGCGAAGGCGCCGCGGTACTCGGCCGGAGCCTGCGGCTTGGGGTCGTAGGTTTCGAACTGCGACGCGCCACCGCCGAGCTGAATGAAGATCACCGCCGTGTCGCGGCGAGTGGCCGGGGCCGCGGCCGCCCGGCTGCGCAGCATCGCCGGCAGGCTGAGACCGCAGCCGCCCAGCGTCACCGATCGGAGCAGATCGCGGCGCGAACACGACGACCACGCATCGACACGCAACGGCATGCTCATGGCAACCCCCGAGTTTGGGAAGCTATCCGCGCGGATCAGGCAGGCTTACCGCGGTCGTGCGGGTGCACGGCCGATGAAAAAGGTGGGAACCACATCGAGCCGCCGGTGAGTATATCGCGCCTGCGTCGGGTTATGTATCCTGGCAGAGCTTGTTTTTACCTTGGGACGGACGCAACGATGTCGCTATTGTCGGCCAAAAATCGCATTTTGCCCGCGCTGATTACTCCCCTGACCCTCGAGGGCCGGCTCGATAGCGCCAGTGCCGAACGTCTGGTGGAGCATCTGCTTGAACAAGGCGTCGGGGGATTTTACGTACTCGGCAGCACGGGCGAAGGCATTTATCTGCCCAGCGAAGTGCGCGAGCAGATGCTCGAACTGGTCGTCCGATTGGCGCGGGGCCGAGGTCAGGTGATTGCCCACGTCGGCGCGGTCGAAGGGGCGATTGCCCTGCGGCTGGCCAAGCATGCCGAGCGGGTCGGCGCCGATGCCGTGGCAAGCATTCCGCCGTTCGTCGGCCGGTACTCCTGGGACGAGGTGTACGGCTTTTACGATCTGCTCACGCAGGCCAGCTCGTTGCCCGTGGTGGCGTACTACTTTCCGTCGCTGACCGGCGAAGCAATCTCACTCGACCGGCTCGAACGCTTGCTGGCGCTGTCGGGCATCGCGGGCGTGAAGGTCACCGATACAAACCTGTACGTGATGCAGCGGCTTTCGGTGCGTCTGCGAGCGAACCAGATCATCTACAACGGTCCGGACGAACTGTTGGCGCTGGGACTGCAGTTCGGCGCGCACGGCGGCATTGGCTCGACGTACAACCTGATGCCGAAGCTGATCCTTGCCATTGCAGAACACTGCGCTCGCGGCGAATTCGGCGAGGCGCTGAATATTCAGCGACGGGCAAATGAAGTCATCGAAGTGCTGTTGTCGTTTCCGTCGCTGCCGGCAACGAAACAGATCCTGCACTGGCAAGGGCTGATCGCCAGCCCTGCCTGCGCCGCCCCGCGCGCGGCGTTGAACGATTCCGAGCAAATCGAACTGCGACGTCGCCTGTCGAAGACCGCAATCGCCGATTCGCTGGTGCGTTGACCACCGGCCGTGCTAGGCGGTCATGCCGCCGTCGATGGTCAGCACTTGGCCGGTGATGTACGCGGCATTGCGGCTGGCGAGGAACAATACGGCGTCGGCCACTTCGGCCGTGGTACCGATGCGCTTGGCCGGAATGCGCGTCTTCACCTCGCCCATGATCGCTTCGCCGAGAGCGGCGGTCATCTCGCTCTCGATGAACCCGGGAGCGACCGCGTTCACCGTAACTTTGCGCCCCGCCAGCTCGCGGGCCACGGTGCGGGTCATGCCGATCAGGCCAGCCTTCGAGGCCGAGTAGTTCGACTGCCCGGGATTGCCCATCAACCCCGAAACGCTGGCGATGTTGATGATGCGTCCGTAGCGCTGGCTCATCATGGCCCGGGTGGCGGCGCGGGTGAACAGAAACGCTCCGCGCAGGTTGGTGTCGATTACTTCGTCCCATTGCTCGTCGCTCATCCGCGGGATGAGCGTATCGCGTGTGATGCCGGCGTTGTTCACCAGGATGTCGAGTCGCTTGTGCTCTTCGGCCACTTGCTCGACCAGCTTGGTCACCGCCTCGCCGTTGGTCACATCGCAGGCATGAGCCACGGCCTTGCCGCCCGCGGCCGTGATTTCGCTGACCGTTTCCTTCAGCTTGTCTTCGCTGCGCGCGACGCACACGACCAGCGCTCCGCAACGACCCATCGCCAAGGCGATGGCCTTGCCAATGCCGCGCGATGCGCCGGTCACCAGGGCCACCTGACCTGCGAGATCGACCTGCAACCGATTGTCGGGTGCGGATGACATGCAAACGTCCTTTCAAAAGCGGAAAGCCGAAAGCCGAACGCGGAAGCTCTTCGGCTTTCCGCTTTCGGCTTTCCGCTTTCGTCAGCCCATCGCCCCGTCGCAGGTGGCCGTGCGGTCGATGCGCCGCAGCAGGCCTCGCAACACGCGCCCCGGACCAACTTCGTAAAACTGCTTGTAATCGCGATCGAGCAGCCAGCGCATCGAGTCTTCCCAACGCACCGGACTCACCACCTGGCGCACCAGCAAATCGCGAATCTCCGCTGGGTCGTCGTGCGGCTGCGCGTCGACGTTCGAAACCACCGGAAGGCGCGGCTTGCGCATCGGCACTTCGGCCACCGCCTTGGCCAGGCGTTCGACCGCCGGCTGCATGATGGGCGTGTGAAACGCGCCGGCCACGGCCAAAGGCACGGCCTTCATCGCTCCGGCGCCGGGGGCAAGCTCGGCCACACGTTCGCATGCCGACATGCTGCCCGAGACGACAATGTTGCCCGGGCACAGCAGATTTGCCACCTGCAGCACCTCGCCTTGCCGCGCTTGGTCGCACAGCGATTCGACGTCGTGCAGATCAAGGCCTAGCACGCTGACCATGCCGCTGGCAGTCGCATCGGCGGCGTCTTGCATGGCGCTGCCGCGCTCGTGGACCAGCCGCAGACCATCTTCGAAATCGATCACGCCGGCGAAAACCAAGGCGGTGTATTCGCCCAGGCTAAGACCGGCCGCCGCTGAGCAGGCATTGATTGCCTCGGGGTGATCCTGCCGCAATAGTTCGATTGCCGCCAGGCTGGTGACGAACAATGCCGGCTGGCTGCGCACGGTCGAATCGAGTTCGTCGGCCGGGCCTTCGAAGCACAGCTTTGCCAGGTCGTAGCCCAGCACCTTGGCAGCGCGATCGTAGTAGGCGCGTGCAGCCGGCACGTTGGCGGCCATCTCGGCGCCCATGCCCACGGTCTGCGCACCTTGGCCTGGGAACAGAAAAGCGATCTTGGTCACGCGTGCGCTCGTGCAGGCGAAATGGACAGGTCAAACAGGCAATTGAGTGGTGAGTAGGTGAGTGGTATTGGACTTCCACCACTCACTTGCTCGCCGACTTACGTCCTCGCGCCGCCCCTACTCTTGAGGCTCGACCACGGTGCGTCCCATGTAGTTGCCGCAATTTGGACAGACAACGTGGGACGGCAGGGCGGTGCTGCACTTTGGGCAAAAGTGCAACGCCTTGGGCGTTTTGAAATCGTGGGCGCGTCGCGTCCCGGTTCGGTTGTTCGATTGTCGTCGCTTAGGAACAGCCATGGCAGCACTCGGTCGGCAGGCGGGGACAGGGACGAAACGAACGATGCTAGAGGTTTCGACCCACGATTGTCAAGGAGAATGGCCCAGGTCGCGAGCCGCGAGCGTGTCGCCTGCGGATCATGAGCATGCCGGCGACGCTTGCAAGGAGTCTCCGATTCGTCTATGGTGAGTTGTTCTAACATCGGCTCATCATAGGTGTTGCGCTAGGCTGTGTTGCGATTGATCGTGGGACGCGTGCTCGCCGCGTCCGGCCCGAGGCGTGAGGTTTGTCAGGGCGGACCGTCTCGTACGACTGTTCAATCCAGCGCGCGGTAACATGGAGCAACTCCTTCCCCAGTACCGTCCGGTCGACTTCTCCACCTGGATTTACCTGTCGTCGATCCTGACGATCGCCGTCTACTTCAAGTTCAACCGGGTTTGGAGCCTGCGGAACTTGGACCTGATGGCATTGATTGCCATGTCGCCCGGACTGCTGCTGGCCGAGAAGCCCGGCGCGTCGCAATTTTGGGGCTTCTGCTGGCTGTTCGCCATCGGCGGTTTTTGGCTGGTACGGTTGCTGGTCGATCCAATGATGGTTCGCCGGCCGCTGTTGGAGCCGAACATGACCACCGGCGGACTGACGTGCATCGGCGTCGCGCTGCTGTTGTTTCTGATGACCAACGTGATGATGAAGCCGGTGACCGATGCCGATCTCGACGGCCCCCGGCAAGTGCGGGCATTGCTCGAGCGCAGCGATTCGCCGACGAATCTCGAGAGCCTCGCCAAGCATGGGCCCGGCTATCCGTTTTTGCACATCCTGCCAAGCATCTCGATGCAGCCGTTGGTCGAGCCCGCGGAAGTCGATCGCGAGGAAACCAGCCGCGACCTGGCCGACGCTGCGACGGCCCGCACGATGGCGATCATCTGCCACGTAGCCATCGTGCTGGCGATGACGCTGATCGGCATTCGCCACTTCGACAACATTCGCACCGGCATCGCCGCGGCCACGCTGTACCTCATGCTGCCGTACACGGCCGAGATGACGGGCCGCGTTGAGCACGTGCTGCCGGCGGCGTTGTTGATTTGGGCGGTCGCTGCCTACCGCAGGCCGTTGATTGCCGGCATGCTGATCGGACTGGCGATTGGTGTGACGTATTATCCCGTGTTCTTGTTGCCGCTGTGGTGCAGCTTTTATTGGCGGCGAGGGCTGCTGAGGTTTTGCATCGGTACAGCGATTACCCTGGCGGTACTCGTATCGACGCTGGCGCTGACGAGTGCCGATATGGCGTCGTTCCTGGCCAAGACGCAAGCGATGTTCGGCTTCACCAGCCTGTCGCTCGAAGGCGTGCAGGGCTTCTGGGGTTTCAAGGAATCGACCGGGCCTTATCGGTTGCCGGTGGTCGTGGCCTGCGTGTTGCTGAGCCTGAGCTTTGTGTTCTGGCCGGTGCAGAAGAACCTGGGCACGCTGCTGAGTTGCTCGGCCGCGGTGATGCTCAGCACGCAGTTCTGGCACGCCCAGGGGGGCGGCCTGTACATGGCCTGGTATCTGCCGATGATGCTGATGACAATCTTCCGACCGAACTTGGAAGACCGCATCGCTTTGAGCACGCTGGGCGACGGCTGGTGGATCCGCCGCCGCTTGCAGCTACGCAGCCGCGCGGCTTAGTGGCACAATGCGCCAACGCGTGCGCATACACTACTGGTCGGCGTCCGTGTGTGTATATCCGCGGATTGCCTGCTATCCCCGGCGGGCGTCGAGTGGGGCGCCCTTGCGGTTGCTGGCCAGCCATTTGCGCCACATCGAGACGTCGAAGTTGTAGTTCACGCCTCCGGTCAGCGCCACCAGCGCATCGAGCACCGCGCCGTTGTTCATCGTTTGCTTGACGATCGTCGGCGCGCTCGAGCCCATGCCGAACCCGCCGCCGTTGGGACCGAACGAGGCGCTATACTGCCCCGGCGGCGCACCGTTGGAAGTCTTGAACGTGTGCGTGGTCACCAGGGCATCGACCAGCGGGCCGATCGCCGAGGGATCTTTCAGCCGCTGCAAGCCGATGGCGGCGCGATTGATGATCGTGTTGTCCTTGTCGCGCAGCTTCTGAATGTACAGCTGCACCACTTCGGGGTGCGGCGCGTCGTCCAGGAAATCGAGGCAGGTGAGCCGCACTTCGTTCGACGGATCTTCGAGCGCGCGATTGGCCAAGATACCATAGGCCCCCGGCACGCCGGTCCGCGCCAGCGACTCGACCAGCAGCACGCGCACCGCCTCGATGTTCTCCGTCTCGAGGTATTTCTTCAGGGCGGGCAAGGCCGCAGGATCGCGAATCTCAACGAAGTTCTTCTGCGCCTCGAACCGCTTGTCGGTATCCAGCCATTCGCGCCAGCGCTTGATCGTGGTGAACCAACCCTTTTCGGCCAGCTCGTTCTTGCGCTGCTGCTCGAGAATCTCCACCTCTTGCTTCAGCCGCCAGCGGCCTTTGTATTCGACATAGCCACGCTGGGTCATGATTTCTTGCTGGTTCTGCCAGCGGCCATCGACGCGTGAGTAGCCAAGCGCTCGGCGCGCCTCGGCGTGCTCGGGGTCGAGCTCGAGTACGCGCTTCAGGTGATATTGCCGCGCAGCAATCAACGTTTGCTCGCGGCACCACTCGGACAATTCCCATTGCGCCGCGGCCGTGTCGGCGTAGCTGGGGCGGATGCGCTCGTATTCCAGATCGGCTGGCCTGCGGCGGACAATTTCCTTCACCTGGTCGCGCTCGAGCGTGACCTCGCCCCCCAAGTTGGTCTTGATGACGTACTTGGTCCGCGGCGATTCTTGCGGATTCATCAGCTCGCCGACCACCTGCCCACCATTGGCGAGCGTGAACACCGAGATCGACGTCTCGCCGCGCGCCGCCAAAGGCGCCAGCGCGACGAGTGCCGCGACGATCATCGCACAGGGTTTTATGGTCATGGTGGTTCTTTCGCTAATGGTAGTATAAGAATCCGCGTCGCCGGTCGCCAAAATTTCGTCGCCCGAACGCGCCGAAGGTAGCAATTATCCGGTTTTCGCCGAGGTCTCGACCCGCATGAGTCAAACCGTACGCCAGCACAAGGCCGAGTCGCCCCAACACCTGCGTGTGGCGGTCATTACGGTCAGTGACACGCGCACGCTCGAAACCGACACCGGCGGCGCGGCGATCGTCGAGCGGCTGGATGCCGCAGGCCACGCGCTGGTTGACCGTCGACTGGTGCGTGACGAATCGACGGAACTCGAAGCGGCCCTGCACGAGCTGACCGGCCACGACACGGTCGATGCGGTGCTGATTACCGGCGGCACGGGGTTGGGTAGCCGCGATCGCACCTACGAAACGGTCGATGCGCTGCTGACCAAGGCGCTGCCCGGTTACGGCGAGCTGTTCCGCTGGCTCAGCTACGCCGAAATCGGCCCAGCGTGCATGCTTAGCCGCGCGGTCGGCGGGCTCATCGGCCGCACGGTGGTGCTGACCATGCCGGGCTCGCCTGCCGGGGTGGCGTTGGCGATGGACAAAGTGATTCTGCCCGAGCTGGGGCATTTAGTGCGCGAAGCTCGACGGTAGCGTCAGGCGCAGCGCGTCAGCTATGCGGTGCGGCGCTTTTGCGCCGATAAAGTTCAAACGTCGACCGGCTGTTCTGCAGCGGGGTGATCGGCCTCGGCGTGTTCGCGGAGCAGGGCTTGCTCGTGTTGATTGCGAAGCCGCTCGATCGTGCTCAGTTCGTTCATGCCGACGAAGTATCCGCCGCTGCTGTACATGCCGGGGGCGATCATCCGCGACCAGCGAACATCGAGTTCGAGCGAGATCTCCTCGTCGTCGACACCGAACGAAATGACCGCCGGTCCCAGCGGCATCTCCTTGGTATGCGTAAAGCCGATCCCCGCAGCGTTGATGTCTTTGAGACACGCGGGGTATTCGGTGGCGTCGGAAGTGGAACAGCAAGGGGTGACCGTGATCAGTCGCTGCCGAGCGGAGCGGCGCGAAGTATTCCGGCGATCGTTATTGTCGCTCTCATCGCCGAGCGCTGCCACCAGGCGATTGACGGCCTCGGGCATCGCCGGTCCACGAAGAACATTCGACAGCACGTGACCAAGCCGCTTGTTCACTACGTCGGCGGCCTTCTTCTGCTCGCGCTCGGCAACAGCGCTGGCGCGATACCGGGCGGCCTTGCTCAGGCCCAGGGCCGACGCGAGTCCGACCAGGCCGACCTGCAACGTGAGGTTGCGCCACTGAGCATCGAGCGTTGTTCCAAACGACATGCCCAGCACGCCGACGCTGATCCAAGCCAGCGCGGTGCAGACAAGCGACGGAGCCCGAAACTCGTTTGGATCGTTGTGCATCGATGGAGGCGCAGACAAGTTGGGGGTACGCGCCAAGCGTAGCTTTAATCGCAGCGGCAGGTGCGCGGTTTCTCCGGCGATTAGGGATATTCCGGCGGTTGCGCCGCAGTATTGGGTGAAATTGCCTAGGCCGTGCCTGCCAACTACGCACGATACGACAATCGCAATCACGACCGGCTTGTGCCCCGCGAACGCCGCTAGCAGCCGGTCCGCAACTGCTCTGGAGGGCGCAGCGGGCATTCGGTATTCTTCCCCGCCGCGATTTGCTCGCTGCCTGCTGGCATGACGCCGGCCGTGCGAGTCATTCCTCGTCGCCTTTTCTGCCCAAGGAGGGGTCGTGAAGCGCCTCATGCGTTGGATCGTCGTGCTCGCTGGCTTGGCCGGCGGGGCCTGGCAGGTTTCGAAGCAACCGGCCGTCACGCGGGTCATCGACTCGGTCAAGTCGAGCATCACCACCGCCTCGCCGGCCGACGGCGATCCGGCGCTGCTGGCCGGTCGCGACACCATTCGTGTCGCGTCGTTCAATATCCAGGTGTTCGGCGAAAGCAAGGTCGCCAAGCCCGCGGTCATGAACACGCTGGCGCGCGTCGCGCGGATGTTCGACGTGATGGCCATCCAAGAGGTACGCGCCAAGTCGAATGACATCCTGCCCCGCTTCGTCGATCAGATCAACGCCGAGGGCGCACGCTACGACTTCGTCATCGGCCCGCGTGAAGGCCGCACCGTCAGCAAGGAACAATACGCCTTCGTCTACAACACGGCGACGATCGAAGTCGATCGCGAATCGCTGTACGCGGTCAGCGATCCCGACGACCTGTTCCAACGCGAGCCGTTCGTGGCCGCATTCCGCGCCCGTGGACCGCCCCATGCCGAAGCCTTTACCTTTACGCTGGTCGACATCCACACCGAGCCCGATCACGCCATCCAGGAGTGCAACGCGCTGGCCGACGTGATTCGCGCCGTGCGCAGCGACGGCCGAGGCGAAGACGATATCATCCTACTCGGCGACCTGAACACCGACGATCAGCACCTGGGTCGCTTGGGCCAGTTGCCTTACATCACCTGCGCGATCAGCGGCGTGCCAAGCAATACGCGCGGCAACAAGCTGTACGATAACATCGTGTTCGACTCGCGCGCCACGAGCGAGTTCACCGGACGAGCCGGCGTGTTCGACCTGATGCGCGAGTTCCAGTTGTCGATGGCCGAGGCGCTCGAGGTTTCGGACCATCGCCCGATTTGGGCCGAGTTCAACGTCCGCGAAGGCGGCCAGCCGGCGCACCTGGCAACGCGCCCCGACGAAGCGCCCACCCGGTAACCATGAAATGTTTGCCTCCGGCGAATCGCCGGGGGCTCAAGCTTGCATTGGCAAGGCGTGCCCGGCGCGATCATAATGCCCGTATGTGGCCTGACTCGGGCGAGACGCAGGAGTTGCTCATTGCGGCGCGCTCGGGCGATCGCGCTGCCACCGAAGCGTTGCTCGCCCGGCATCGCGACGCCTTGCGGCGCCTGGTGGCCTTGCGGCTCGATCGGGCCATCCAGCGCCGGGTCGACGCCAGCGACATCGTGCAGGACGCGCTGGTCGAAGCCAATCGCAGGCTCGACGAGTATCTGAAGCGGCCCGGCTTGCCGTTCCATCTTTGGCTGCGGCAGATCGCGCGCGATCGGATGCTCGACGCTCATCGGCGGCACCACGTTGCCGCACGGCGCAGCGTCGATCGCGAGCAGGCGCTCGCGGCCCCCTCGCATGCCGGCCAATCCGCCTTCGACCTGGCAGCCCAGTTGAACGATCCGCGCGAGCTGACCCCCGCCGCTGCGCTGGTGCGCCAGGAATTGCAGGAGCGGTTTCGCGGCATTCTGTCGCAACTGGAGGAGAACGATCGCGAGATCATCGAGATGCGGCACTTCGAGCAGCTTTCGAACCAGGAGGCGGCGGCGGCGCTCGGGCTCAGCGAGCCGGCGGCCGGCATGCGTTACGTGCGAGCGCTGCGTCGCTTGCGAGCGCTGCTCGACGTAGCTCCCTCGGAGCACGCCACGCGATGACCTCCACCCCCGAGCCGACGAACGACGCAAAGCTTGCCGAGCTGCTCGAGCGCTGTCAGCAGGCCGATGTCGATGCCGTCGCTGGCGCGCATCCGGAACTGGCCGACGAGCTGCGCTCGCTGTGGCAGGCGATGCGCTTGGCCGATCAGGTCGCGGCCATGTCGGCGGCCGACAACGGCGCCGCGCCCAGCCATTTTGGCGATTACGAGATTCTCGAAGAGTTGGGGCGCGGCGGCATGGGAGTGGTTTACAAGGCGCGGCAACGCGGGCTGGGCCGAGTGGTTGCTCTGAAGGCGATTCGCTACGGCGCGATGGCCAACCCGGCGGAATTGGCGCGGTTTCGGCACGAGGCCGCGGCCGCGGCGAAGCTGGTGCATCCGCATGTCGTGCCGGTGTATGAAGTCGGCGAGTGCAACGGCCAACCGTACTTCACCATGCAATACGTCGCCGGCCGAACGTTGGCCGCACGACTGGCCGACGGCCCGCTGCCGCCGCGCGAAGCGGCCGAGCTCTTGGTGAGCGTGTGCGAGGCGATCGAGGCTGCGCATCGCCAGGGATTGTTGCATCGTGATCTGAAGCCGTCGAACATTCTGATCGACGAGCAGGGACGAGCGCTGGTGACCGACTTCGGCTTGGCCAAGCAGGTCGAAGGGGGCAACTCGCTGACGCACACCGGGGCAATCGTGGGGACGCCGGCCTACATGGCCCCCGAGCAGGCGGCGGGCAATCGGGGCCGCGTCGGCCCGGCGAGCGACGTCTACAGCCTGGGAGCGATTCTGTATCACATGCTCACCGGCCGACCGCCGCTGCAAGGCGCCTCGCCGATGGAAACGGTATTGATGGTGCTCGACGAAGAGCCGCCGCCGCCGAGGCTGCTGAATCCGCGCGCCGACCGGGTGCTGGAGATGATCGCGCTCAAATGTTTGCAGAAGCCGCCCGACCTGCGCTACGCAAGCGCGGCGGCGCTGGCCGACGATCTGCGCGCGTATCTGGCCGACGAGCCGGTTGCGGTGCGCTCGGGACGCTTTGCCCAGGTGGTGGCACGCTGGATGGGCGAGACCCACCAGGCCACCGTGCTGGAAAACTGGGGGCTGCTCTGGATGTGGCACAGCTTGGCGCTCGTCGCACTGTGCGTGCTCACCAACGCGATGCAATGGCGCGGCATCGCGTCGCCCTGGCCTTACGTGGGGCTGTGGGCGGCGGGGTTGGGCACGTGGGCGGCGATCTTTTGGGCCCTGCGCCGCCGGGCGGGACCGGTGACGTTTGTCGAGCGGCAAATCGCGCACGTTTGGGCCGGCAGTGTGATCAGCATCGTGCTGTTGTTCCCGGTCGAGCTAATCCTGGGCCAACCGGTGTTGACGTTGTCGCCGGTGCTCGGGCTGACCAGCGGGTGCGTGTTCCTGGTTAAGGCGGGCATGCTCAGTGGCGCGTTCTATATTCAGTCGGCCGTGTTGTTCGCGACCGCGATTGTCATGGCGTTCATGCAGCGCTGGCATGTTCCGTGGGGAATCACGCTGTTCGGGCTGGTCTCGGGAGCCTGCTTTTTTGTGCCCGGAATGAAGTACTATCGCCAGCGTCGCGACGCAGTGCGCAGCTAGGCACACCGCGCGAACGCAACGCCCCGTTCGCAGCACGCCGCGCAAGCGGCTGCCCCGCCGGGTACAATGGCCGGGCAAGGTTCCGGTGTTCGCCTCCTCGGCAGGTGCGCGGCGTGGCGCAGGTCGTCGTCAAACGATTTTTCGGCAAGAAGCGCGGCAGCCGCAATATGCGCTCCGACAAGCTCGGCGGCGCCAGCCTGGGATTGTTCTTCTTTGTATTCTTTGTTTTCGGCTGCGCGGGGCTGGGGCTGGTGCTGCGCGATCTGACCATTCCCGATTGGCGCGCGAACTACGCGTTCCTGCCCGCCGATTGCACCGTGCTCGATACGCGGCTCGACAAGGTCGAAACGGCCACCAGCCTCAACTGTCGACCTGAGGTCAAGATCGAATACACGATCGACGGCACGCTGCATCGGATCTGGACGTTTGACATCTTGCAGATGTACACAACCGACCAAGCGTGGTGCCGCGGCGCCCTGGAAGCGTTCCATGCGGGGCAGCAGCGCACCTGCTGGTACGACCCGCAGAACCCCGATCGGGCCATCGTGGTCCGCGGACACCGTTGGTTTGCGTGGCTGTCGCTGGTGCTGCCGATCTCGTTTCTGGCCATGGGCTCGGGCGGCCTGGTGTACACGTTGTTGAACTGGAATAAATCGACCGAGCGCCGCGCCGTTTGGGCCCGTAAGGCCGCCGAGCTCGATCCGCTGGAGACGATGCTCGATGCCAATGCATCGTTTCCGCACGTGCCCGGCTACACGCATCTGACGAACAGTCCGGGCACCACGCTGCGTTTTCGCCTGCCGCCGGCGGCGCCGAGTTGGCCGTTGATCAGCATGGTGGCCGCCGCGCTGGGCTGGAACCTGGTGGTCGGCGCGTTGGCCTTGATTGCCGTGCGGCGTGTGCTGCTGGGCCGGCCCGATTGGGCGCTGCTGGCCATTCTGGTGCTGCTGCTGGCGATTGGCGTCGGGCTGGTCGTGGCCGCAGTGCGGCGCACGTGGGGAGCGATGGCGATCGGCTCGACGATCGTCGAGATCGACCAACACCCGCTGTACCCGGGAGGCACGTACCAACTGTTCATCAAGCAACATGCGCGAGCGCCGTTGTCGAGTTTTCAGATTTCGTTGGCGTGCGACGAGCTGGTGCGCTACCTGCAAGGAACCGATTTGCGGATTGCGCGTCAGCGCGTTGCCGAGTTGCCGTTGTCGACCGACGAAGCCAGCACCATCGCCAAAGGCAGCTCGCAGTCGATTCGCATTCGCTTTGCGGTCCCCGCACACGCGATGCACTCATTTCAGGCCGATCACAATCGCATCATGTGGAAGCTGGTCGTGGAAGGGGCACTGGCCAACGGCCAATCGTTCGAGCGGCACTATCCGGTGAGCGTGTACCCATCGGGCGCGCAGCACTCGGGGCAAAGCCGCCTGGCGACGCGGAGCAGCCAGGCATGAACGAGCCGGAAGTCGTGATTCATCTCGACGGCGATCGGCGGGTGTATTGGCCGGGCGACGTGCTGTCGGGCGAATTCCACTGCGAGTCGCTGTCGCTGGCCGATCCGCAGAGCGTCGAACTTTCGGTGATGTGGTACACCGATGGCCAAGGCGACGAAGACCTGGGAGTTCATTACTTCCAGCGCTTTGCCCGCGACGACGAGTCGGCGATCGACTTTCGGCGTCCGCAGCGTTTCAGCACGGTGCTGCCGAACAGTCCGTTGAGCTACGACGGGGTGCTGATCCACCTGTTCTGGTGCGTGCGCGTGCGAATGTTCTTGGCGCGCGGCAAAGAGGGGGTCGCCGAGCAGTTGTTTCGCCTGGGCCATGTCCCGCAGGTGTCGCTGGCGGCGCTCGAAGAGCCGTTGCCATGAGGACCCTCGACGCGGCGCACAACCCGTTTTCGGTCAGCCGCGTTCGTCCCGGCGCGCTGCCATTCTTGTTTGTGGGCGACGATGTGCACGAATCGGTCGA
>DASZPI010000120.1:0-5563 GCA_035550355.1 Pirellulales bacterium | reverse complement strand
ATTGCCTCGCTCGGCCGGCAACTTTGCCGATTGTAGCGATCGTGCCGGCGCTGCTTGCGCAAGCACGTGCTCTGCTCGTCTGACAGCGAAATTTTCTTGAGAAATTTTTTTCGCGGCGCAAGCACAAATCGTAGATTGAGTTGTCGCGCTAGGGCGCGGCGCGATTGCAACTTTTTGATTTGCCGACGCGTACTTAGTTCGGCACATTCCAATGAAGATGCGCAGCGAGCGACGAACACCTCGGTTTTGCCATTGAAGAAAAAACGGATGAAAGCCATGCGACTCGTACCCAACACCTTGCTAGCGTCGGCGCTCGTTTTCGGCGCCGCGGGACAGACCTTCGCTCAGTCATGCTGCGGCGATTCGATTCCGGCCATCGGCCCATCGTGCGGCACGGTCTGCGGGCAGGAATACCGCCTGCGGCCGACCACGTATTACGAAGAGCGCCAGGTGACCGCCTATCGGCTGCAATGCGAGACCGTGTACGACGAGCGGCAGGTCACCAGCTATCGACCGGTGTGGGAAACCGAAATGCGCGAGAAGCGCTATCTCGTCGCCCGCCCCGTGTACGAAACCAGCGAGCGCGAAGAACGCTATACCGTGCTCAAGCCGGTGTACGAAACGCGCGTCGAGGATCGCAGCTACGACGTGGTCCGGCAGGTGGCTGAGACCAGTGAGCGCGAAGAGCGATACTTTGTTTCGCGCCCCGTGTGGGAAACCACCCAGCGCGAAGAACGCTACATCGTCCGCCGCCCGGTAATTGAAACCAGCGAGCGCGAAGAATGCTCGACCGTAATGGAAGCGGTCACCACGTATAAGCCGGTGCAGGTCGACCAGGGAACGTTCGTCGATCAAACCGTGTGCAAGCCCGGCGAAGTGCGTCGCAAGCTCGGCTGGGCGGAAGATGGCCTCGTGATCGATCCGCAAAGCGGCCAGCCGGTGTATCAGCGCGGCGGCTTGGCCTGGATTCCGATGCAGGCCCCGTCGCGTGTCGAAGTGCAGCGCGTCTGGCAGCCGAATATCGTCTGCACCCAAGTGCCCGAAACCACCTACGTTCCGCGGACGGTCACGCGCCGTGTTCCGGTGCAGACCACGCGGTACGTCGATGAAGAGCAAGTTCGCATGGTGCCGCAGCAGGTCTGCCGCATGATCCAGGAAGAGCAGGTTCGCCGCATTCCCGTCACCGTCATGCGCCCGGTCACCGAGCGAGTCGAGAACAAGGTTCCCGTCACGGTCTGCCGCATGCAGCCGGAAGAAATGGTCCGCAAGGTGCCGGTCACCACCTGCCGCATCGTGAACGAAGAGCGGGTCGAGCCGGTGTCGGTGCGCGTTTGCCGGCAGGTCGCGTTCCAGGAAACCGTGCGCGTGCCGCGCGTCGTGCAAACACAAGTCCCGATCGTTTACACCTACCGCGTGCCGCGGACGGTGATCGTGCGCGAGCCGATCGACGCTTGCGGCAATCCGATCAGCGTTGCCCCGGCGGTCTCGATGGCCCCGGCCGCGACCATCGTTCCGCAAGCCGGCGGGTCGAGCGGTTCGACGTTCAGCACGCCCGCGCCGGCAACCACGCCGAGCACCAACAGCGCCGGCGGCAATTCGACTCCGCAGCCGACGCTGACCAACCGTCCGCAGTCGGCCCCGGCCAAGGCCGCCGACAGCACGACCAGCACCAAGACCGCGACGCCGTTGCCCGGCCCGGTCGACGAGCAATAGTCCCAGGCCAACGCGCGTGACCAGTACTCGGCCGTGAGTGGTGAGTGGTATATTAACAGCCCACTCACCACTCACACTCGCAGTGACGCATGTCCGCGGTCCTTCGTCTCTACACGCCAGCCATGTTGGCCGAGCTGGTGCAGGTGCCACTGCCGCTCGTGCGACGTTGGCATCGGCGCGGCCTGATTCGACCGGCGCAAGAAGTCGGTCGCCTGCCGTATTTCGACTTCGCCGAAGTCGCCACCGCGCGCCGGCTGGCTGAGCTGGATGCCGCCGGTGTTTCGACCGCGGTCATCGAGCGCCATCTCGCGAAGCTCGCCCGGCTGTTGCCGGGCATCGAGCGGCCGCTCGCCGAATTGGCCGTAACGATCGAAGGCAAAAGCTTGCTCGTGCGGCAAGGCGACGACCTGATCGAGCCGGGCGGGCAACTACGATTCGATTTCGATGCCACCGCCAGCGCGGCCGCAACGGCGGCGTCGCATGTGCTCGACCAGGCGCGGACCCCCTCGGCCGAAGAATTGCTTGCCGCGGCCAGCGAGCTGGAAGAGGTTGGCGCGCTCGAAGAGTCGATCGATGTTTACCGGGCGGCACTGGCCGCCGGCGGACCGACGGCCGACGCCTGCTTCGCCCTGGCCGAGCTGCTGTACCGCGTTGGCAACACCCCCGGCGCGGTCGAGCGTTACTATATGGCGATCGAGCTCGACGAGCATTTTGTCGAAGCGCGGGCGAACTTAGGTTGCGTGCTGGCAGAGACCGGACGACACGACCTGGCGATTTCCGCGCTCGAAGGCGCCTTGCTGCACCACGGCGACTACGCCGATGCTCACTACCACCTGGCGCGCACGCTCGACGACGTCGGCCGGATGGCCGAGGCGGCCGATCATTGGCGCGCGTTCCTGCGCTTAGCGCCCGAAAGCCCCTGGGCCGACGCCGCACGCGATCGGCTGCACGAGGGCCACGCCGCGGAAAACTGAGCTGCCAACCCGGACCGTGGATTTGTGATTCAAAACCAGCGATCTGCGACACACCGCGCGCAATGAATTCGAGAACCGACGGGCGGTCGACGTCACAAGCGAGCGGATCGTCCAACAAGCGTCGGGCAACGGATTAGTCGATCGACGGCGGCTCGAACTCGACGTCCTTCCACTTCATCGGTCGGCGGAACGGCTCGATGCGGAGCACAAGCTCGCCGTTCTGAAAAATCCGCACGGTGCCCGACGATTCACTCACGGCAACCGCGACGGCCTTCGTGGCTTTGCTGATTGCCGCCGCGGCCCAATGCCTGGCGCCCAGCCCCTTGGACAAGGCGATATCGCCGGCCGGCGCGTCGAGGTATTGCGCGGCCGCCTCGACCGTGCCATCCGGGGCGACGATGATCGCGCCGTCCATTTGCGCGATCTCCTTAATCCCCTCGCGCACGCGCGCGCTCTTCAGATTCCGCTCTTTGCGGCTGTAGCCTTTTACCGGGTCGAAGCTGGCCGACCGGGACATCTTGCGTACTTTGGCCGTATCGCCGACCACGAACAGCGTGCCAACCGGCTTGCCTTCGCGCCCTTCGCGGCCAATTTCGAGCGCCAGGTTCACCACGGTTTGCAGCGTGTCGAGCGGAACGCGTGTTTCAAGCTGGCGCAAGTCGCGGACCGTGAGCCGGCCAAGGTGATCGCCCAAGTCGATGATGCTGATCGAATCGAGCGTCTGCGCCTCGAACCCGCTGTAGACCGCCACGACGCGGGCGCCGGGAGCGAGCATCTCGTCGGCAATGGCCTTGAGCAGCGCTTGCGAAAGCTTGTCGTAGACCGGCACCTCGGCGGTGTCCAACAGCACGGTGGGCAGGTTTGCGGCCACGGCGTCGATCACTTGCTCATCGTCTTCGACGGCCACGATCACTTTCTCGCCACCGGCGCGTTCGCGCAGAAACGCCCAATCGGCGGCTCCATCGACGAGCACGAGCACCGCGTCGGCGCCGACCGCTTTGGCCAGCCGCACCACGGTGTCGTAAATCGTTTGGAACTCTTCGTTGAAACGCACTCTGGCGGTCTCGCGGGCGACGTTGGGCGTGTGCTCAGCGACGACAAAATGGCGTGGCTCGGCACGGCTGAAATGTACGGAGTTTAGCCTTGGGGGGCAACGCACATTCCTGCCGTGCGACGCTGAATTCTACGTCAGAAAAAAAAGCCCACGGACGCGCGTCCGTGGGCTTGTACGGAGTCAAATTCGAGCCGGCCGACTACATCCGTTCTTTGAACGCCTTGAGCTTGTCGATCACCAGCTGGGCATTGAGCAGTCCGCCGACTTTGTGCACAAAGTCGAACGCGGCATCGATCGCCTCGTGCGCCATCGCATTGGCCGACGATTTGCTCAGCGTCGCGGACTTCCGACCTGGCTTGCGGCCTGGCCGCTTTCCCTTGCTGTGTTTCAATTTGGTCTTGATCGTCGAAACCATGCCGGCCGAAACCTTCACGCCTTTTTCGGTCAGATTTTCTGCGATCCACCGCGGGGGCTTGTCGGGATGCTGGGTCAGGGCGCTGCGAATTTCGGCGCTCTTGTTGACCTTGCTTCCTTCTTTCTTCGCGACCTTCGCCATAATCACTGTGCCTTAAAAATGAGTACGTCGCCCCAACTACAACATAGTTACAGGATCATGGTAGTCAAATTACTACTAAGAATCGGCCCGTATGCGTCGCGCGAGTTATAAGACCCATAAGGATTACAGTACGGTCTCATGGGTCGCTGGGCGACGCGGGTTGGAACTTTCACGTTCAGCAACTCCGCGACATGAAGCTTAAGATGCTCGTCGATTTCCACACGCCCGCGCTGATGCACGCAGCGGTCGGCCGGCCGGCGGGCCGCGAACCTATGGCTGGGGGTTGCCGCCCAAGATCGCCAACACGCCGCGCCAAAGCGCGTCGCGCTCGATCGTTGCATCGGGTTGTTTTGGATTCGCGTACGCGGCGGTGTGCACCATCACGATTTTCGACTCGGGCTGCACGAAAATGCTCTGCCCATAAATTCCCAGCAGCGCAAACGTACGACTGCGCATCGGAAACAACCAGAATTGATAGCCATAGCCGAAGTAGGGCGTTGCCGCGCGCGGTCGAAATGCTTCGGGCTGGCGGGTCGGGTCGGTGGCGTCGAGCAGGTACGCGGCCGGGACGATTTGCATCGGGCCACGTCGGCCGTCGTGCGCGAGCAACCATCCTAATCGCGCGTAGTCGCGCAGCGTGGCGTTGAAGCCGCCTTCGGCTTGTTCTTGGCCGTCGATGCCGATTTGCCAACTGGCCTCGGCCTCGGCGCCCAACGGCTGCCACAGCCATTGCGCGGTGAGCGTGGCAAGGTTCTGCTGCGCCGCGCGGGCGAGCACATAGCCGACCACGGCGGTCTCGGCCGACGAGTAGCCCATCTTCTCGCCCGCCGGAAAGCTTTGCTCGCGGAACGAGGCGAGCACCTCGAGCGGCGATTCGGCACTGGCGCCAAGCCGCGCTCGGCGCAGCCGGGCGATGTCGTCGCGGCCATCGTATTGTTCGACGAACTTGACTCCCGAACTCATCCGCAACAACTGGCCAATGGTCGCGTTGCCGTAGCCGCTGCCGGCCAACTCGGGAACATACTTTGCGGCAGGATCGTCGAGCGACGACAGAATGCCCTTGTCGAGCGCAATGCCGGCCAACATCGACACGATGCTCTTGGCCATCGAGAACGACAAGAAGCGATCGGCGGGCTGGCGATCGTAGCGATACCGTTCGACGATCACGCGATCGTCCTTCAGGATCAGCAGCGCGGTCACGCGTTGGTGCTCGAGATAATCGTCCAACGTGTGGCGGCGGCCGTTGTACTCATAGGCGATCTCGCC
>DASZPI010000119.1:0-3903 GCA_035550355.1 Pirellulales bacterium | reverse complement strand
TTCACGCTCGTCGAGCTGCTGGTGGTGATCGCCATCATCGGCATGCTCATCGGCCTGCTATTGCCGGCCGTGAACAACGCCCGCGAGCAAGGCCGCCGCATGACCTGCTCCAGCCAGGTCCGCCAATTGGCCCAGGCTGTCCAGCAATATGAGCTGACGCGCAGGATGTATCCGGGTTACAGCAACTTCGTGCCGATGTTGCAAACCTCCAGCAGCGGGTCGTCGACGACGATCCAATCGGTTACCAGCCCCTCGGGGTTGCCCGGTGCGAGCTTCCTGATCGAGCTGCTGCCGAATCTCGAACGGAACGACCTGTACCAAGCGTGGCGAACCTCTTCGACCAGTGCCGGGACGACCGGCGTCGCGGCCACGGCGGCAAGTGCCCAAGTCGTGCTGAACATTCTGCTGTGCCCAACGAACCCGCCCGCGACATCCGGCGGTACGCCGCTGTCGTACGTCGTCAACTCGGGCTGCGTCGACGCGGGAACCTACGGCACCGCGGGGAGCCAACAGCGCGATTATCGCGAGAATGGCGTTTTCCACGATCGCTACACCGGCGATCCGCGTGTTGCTGCTGGTGGCGGTGGCAGTTCTACCGTGATGCCGCGCGTGACCATGACCAGCGACTTCATCACCAGCCGCGATGGCATGAGCAATACGCTGATGTTCTCGGAGAATGCCGACGCCGGCAATTACACCGACGTCACCGAGACGACGCTCGGCTTCATTTGGGATGCGAATGCTCAACCGAACGGCACACAGAATGTCGTGCCGGGTGGACCGCCACCGACGGCCCAGCCCACGGTTGCGTCGTATCGACCGAACGACGCAACCAGCAAGGGGCAAGCGCAGTTTTCAAGCGGCACCGGCGGTTCGGGGAGCGGCTCGAGCGGCAGCAGCGGAAGCGGCTCGGTGCGCAGCTCGTACAACTGGACGCGCCCTTCGTCGTACCATCAGAACGGTATGAACGTCGTGTTCTGCGATGCACGCACCACGTTCATGAGCGACCAGATCGAGTACTATGTGTACTGCTTGCTGATGAGCCCCGACGGTAAGAATGTCCGCAATCCGACGAGCCCCCAGACCACGTTGCTGCAAAGCGGCAAGAACTTCGCAGTGCCGATCGACGACAGTTGGATTCCGTAAGCCTCTGCGGCTTGCTGCTTGGTCGCGTTTGCATCGTCACCCCGGCCGACGAACCGTCGGCCGGGGTTTTTTTATTGCGCCGATCGTGGCAGATCGCGACCGCAGCAGAACCATCAGCCGCCGACGAGCTTGATCTGATCGGCGCTGCGAACCTCGATTTGCGCCTTTCCATCGCGGAGCGTAATTCGTCCGGCGACCTGCACCTGCTTGCCGCGATACGCGGTCGACGGATTGGGAACTCCGCGCGCTGCGAGCTCTTTCAACGCCGAATCGCGGATCACGGCGGTAAAATTGTCCTTCTCGCGGAAGTCGGCCGACGAATTCAGGAAGCACAACCCGCGACCATCGAGCAGATTTCCGCCGCGCACCACGAATTCCACCGTGCAATCCTGATCGGCGTGATTTAAAGCGTCGGCTGCCGAAATGATCTCGCCGGATTTCGGAGCAGGCAGGCTCGCGCGCGGTTCGGGAGCCTGATGCCCGGCAGCCAGTGTCGGCACGTGGTAGTCGTTGGCTACGGGCAAATCCACGGCCACCCAAACCGGACGATGGTCGGAGCCAAACGTATCGCGTTCGACGACTCCGCTCTTGAACGCTGCCGCGCGCGGGCCGATCGCGTAGATGTTATCGATCGGCGAGCTCGGCAACGCCGGAAAGGTTGGCTCCTGAATCTTGCCGATCAGATTTCGCATTTTCAGGCCGCCGACGATTCCTTCGGCAAACATTGCGTGCGTGTCGTCGTAGGCGTCGGTGGCATCGTCGCGGAACAGGTCGTGCCCGTTCTTCTTCTTGTCGGAATGCCCGACGTTGAAATCGCCGCCGACAAAGCAATGAAAATCGGGCCAGTAGGCGCGATCTTCGATCACGCCGGTGGCGATGGCGGCCGCCACGAACTCGCGTTTCTGGGCGTTCGCATAGTCGGCCGGGCCATCGATTCCGCGCGATGACTTCAGATGTACCACGACGACGCTCGTTTTAATCGAATCGAGCCGAGCCCATAAGAATCCACGGATATCGCCTTCGGGTTTGCGAATCCCAAGTTTCAACTGCGGCTCGAGCAGCAGCTCGGGGGGCGAGTTCTTTCCCGGCACGAAATCCGGCGACGGGTCGTACTCGATGACCTGGCTCAACGGAATGCGCGAGATGATGCCGACTTCCAGCGCGGTGAAATCAGGTTCATCGCTGGGCGCAAAGTCGGAGCAGACGACCTCGTACTCGCCCAGGCCCATGCAGTCGCGCACCGCGGTCAACACTTCCAGCGACGTGACTTCCTGCACCAGCAGCACGTCGGGACGAACGGCCTTGGCAAACTGTCGAAGCTCGTTGGCGCGCTTTTCGATTCCTTCGACACTGAATCCCTCGTGCACATTCCAGGTGGCAATCCGAATTTCGGCTGCCGCGACGGGAAGCGAAGCCACGACCAGGACCGACAACAGCAGCACAGCCCGAAACAACATGGGGAATCCTCTCGAAACGAAGAAGGCGATGCGAACGTCTACGATACTCGACAACGGCGTTGAATCGCTAGAGTCCGCCGCGACCTGCCAGCCACTTCCCGGGGGGCCGCTCGCCACTTGGGTTACGGTTCCGCGAGGCCGTGCTCGTGAGCGCCCATTTGCAACTGCACCATGGCGCGGTAGTGACCGCTGCGAGCCATTAACTCGTCGTGCGTTCCCTGCTCGACGATGCGCCCCGCGCCCAGCACCACAATCAAATCGGCGTGCATGATCGTGCTCAGTCGATGGGCGATCACGAAGCTCGTGCGGCCGGAAAGCAACACCTGCAAGCTCTGCTGGATGAGCCGTTCGCTTTCGGTGTCGAGGTTGCTGGTCGCTTCGTCGAGGATGAAGATCCGCGGGTTCGCGAGCACGGCGCGGGCAATCGCCAACCGCTGGCGCTGACCACCGCTCAGCCGCACACCGCGCTCGCCGATCACGGTGGAGTACCCCTCGGCGAGCGACACGACAAAGTCGTGCGCGTTGGCCACGCGCGCGGCATGCTCGATCTCTGCTTGCGAAGCGTGGCGCGAAGCGTAACCGATGTTTTCGGCGATGGTGCCGTCGAACAGGAAGATGTCTTGCTCGACGATCCCCAGCAGTCGACGGTAGCTTTCGACCTGGATGTCGCGCAGATCGAGCCCGTCGATTTCGATCGCGCCGGCGGTCGGATCGTAAAACCGTGCGACCAGATTGCACAGCGTGGTCTTGCCCGCGCCGCTGGCTCCGACCAGTGCGATCATCTGCCCCGGCTGCACATCGAGGTTGATGTCGTGCAAGACCGGCTGCTGGCTGCCCGGATAATGGAAGCTGACGTTGCGGAATCGCATCGCGCCGGCCACGTTTGCCGGATCGAGAGCGATCGCTCCCGGCGAGGGCGGCATCTCGCGCTCTTCGCCGAGCAGATCGAGCACACGATCGAGCCCGGCCAGCCCGTTTTGCAAGGTCGTGGCGCTCTCGGCGAGCACGGCCAATGGTTCCAACAACATCGCCAGGTACACCAGGAACATCATCAGGTCGCCGATTGAAATCCGACCCGCCAGCACTTGCGCTCCGCCGTACATCAACAACAGCGCCGACGACAGCGGCAGCAGAAATTCCCAGACCAACTCAATGCCACGGCTCCACCACCAGGCAAGCAGCTCGTGGCGTGCCATGAGATTGCCGCTGCGCGTGAAGCGGTACGATTCGCTGCGACTACGTCCAAAGGCTCGGACGACGCGCATGCCTCCGAACGCCTCGGTCGCGTGACTATCGATAT
>DASZPI010000118.1:0-5806 GCA_035550355.1 Pirellulales bacterium | reverse complement strand
GAACAATGCGATTTGCGTGGCTGCGATCAGCAGCGGCCCCGCCGGCCCGCCGCGTGTTTTGTTCTTCACCAACTTACCGTTCATCAGCAGCAGCCGTTGCGGGATCGTACCGCCGCGGTCGGCAAGCTCGTCATCGCCAAGGTCACCGTAACGCTTCAAAAAATCATTCGTCTCGGCGTACTTCGCGAACCGCAACAGCACGTTCGTCCCGTCATCGTAGGTTTGCACCGAAGCCGATTGTTCGAGGCTGCCAACCACTTGTTCAGGGCGAAGTCGCGAGAGAGGAAACACCGCCCAGGCGAGCTCGTGCTCGGCAGGGCTGACCGGATCGTTCTCCAGGCGGCTATCGAGGTGAAACACACGCGACGATGCGATGATCGAAATCAACCGCCGCAGATCGTAACCCTGTTCCCTAAAATCACGTCCAAGCAGCACAAGCGCCGGCGGCAGCGACGCGTCAAGGCGAAGGTCGTCGATCGGCTCGACCAGTCCGCGGCCAAACATCAGCGCCCAAACGCGATTGACCGTCGCCAGGCCAAACCGTTCGTTCGCCGGGTCGGTAATCCATGCCGCCAACCGCTCGCGCGGCGGGAGATGGGCGGGCACCTGATCGGGGTTAAAGGGCACCTGGGGCTCGATCGTCTCGGTGCGGCCGAGCGCGTGATTTTCGTATTCGTATGGGGCGGGCTGTTCGTGGATGCCGGCAAACGAGTGCTTTGCGCCGGCGAAAAACGCCGCGAGACCATGGAAATCGGTCTGCTTCCACGAGTCGAACGGATGATCGTGGCACTGGGCGCAGTCGATCCGCACGCCGAGCATCGCCCGCGACACCCGTGAGGCCAGCTCCTTGCAATCGGGCGTCAACGGTCGCATGCCCGGAGTCATGGCGGCGAGAATGAAATTGACCGGTGGGCGATCGGTTCCCTGGCCGTCGGCCGTAATCAATTCGCGCACCATTTCGTCATAGGGACGCTGGTCGCGCAATTGTTCGCTCAGCCAGCTCACGAACCGACTGCGGCGGTACACAATGAACACGCCATCCTTCACGCCCACGAGCGGACGCGCAAGTCGTTCGGCGAAATAATCATGAAACCGGCGGTCGTTGAGAACGTTTGCGAGGTATCGAGCGACGCGCTGGTTAGCGGGCACCGATTCCAGCCTGCGGATCTCTTCGATCGACGGGATTGTGCCCATGAGCGCCAATGCGAGCCGGCGCACGACCGTCAATTCGTCGGCTGCTGATGCAGCCTGTAAACCCCGCCGTGCCCATTCGCTTGCAAACGCACGATCGAGCTGCGCGACGATTTCGTCAAGCCCGAGGTTTTCAGCAATTGCCTTGCCGTCGGTGGAGATCGCATTTCGTCCAT
Source organism: Pirellulales bacterium (assembly GCA_035550355.1). Lineage (GTDB taxonomy): Bacteria > Planctomycetota > Planctomycetia > Pirellulales > PNKZ01 > DATAXP01. Next base: position 4,439 of record DASZPI010000118.1, on the reverse strand, counting down.
GTGACTCGACGCGCGGGTCGAGTGCCGCCGCCAAGGCCATCAGACCAACCGCGCAGGTTGCCAGAAATACAATGTTTCGCAGCATGTTGGCCTCAATCGGCGCGCACCATCTCTTAATGATTTAACCGTCTAGGCGAAAAAAAGTCTCGCGGAAGTTATGGAATCTCGGTCCGGCACATGACGACGGCTACAATGTCCGAATGGGTGCAGACACCATGACTTTCGCCGTGGGACGGTTCTCGAGTGCGTCGGTCGCCGTTCTTGATTCACCGGCCGAAGCGCCCCGGCGAATTCATCGGGCAGCGCGGCTGTGGCGTCGGATGGCGTCGGTCGCCGACTTTTTGTTCGGTGCGCTTACGCTGATCATCGTGTTGGCCGTGCTCGCCTCGGTGCCCATCGTGCAGTTCCTCAGCCTAGGTTACTTGCTCGAGGTGAGCGGTCGTGTCGTTCGCACCGCAGCCCTGCGTTCGGGCTTCGTCGGGGTGCGCCGCGCCGCACGATTAGGACGCGTAATTCTCGGCGCGGCAGCGGTGTTCTTGCCGTTGCTGTTGCTGTCGCGAATGGCCGCGAGTGCGCGGCTCATCGAGCCGGGCGGGCCGAGCGATCGAATGTTGACCGCGGGGCTTGGAGTCGCAACTGTCGTGGGAGTCGTCCATTGGACGAGCGCATGTTTGCGTGGCGCTCGGATCAGGAATTTCTTGTGGCCGGCGCCTTTGGCAACTGCGCGGCTCGCTTGGCGGCTGCTGACGTTTCAAGGCGTATTCAGCGAAGCGCGCGACCGCACCTGGGACGCCATGCGTGCGTTGCGGCTACGGTACTTCTTTTCGCTCGGGCTGCGCGGCGCGATCGGCGCGCTGGCGTGGTTGTTTGTACCGGTAACGCTGTTGATCGTCGGCATGCGAATTCCCTCGACACCGATTGGCGCCCTCGGAGCGTTGCTGTTTACGCTGGCGCTGGTTTACCTGCCTTTTGTGCAAACTCGGTTTGCTGCCGAGAATCGGCTCGGCGCGATGTTCAGAATCTCGCCCGTGCGAGACGCATTTGGTCGCGCGCCGATTGCGTTCGTGTTGTCGCTCGGTATGACGTTCATAATGGCCGTGCCGTTGTATCTGCTGAAGATTCAAATGCTGCCTCGCGAGGCGGCGTGGCTGCCTTGTTTGTTCTTCGTGGTGTTCACTTGGCCGGCGAAGATGGCGCTCGGTTGGTCGTATTCGTACGGTGCGCGGCGGCCGCAGTCGCGGCATTTCGTGCTGCGATGGCTGGCGCGTTTGGCAATGTTGCCGTTAGCGGCAGCCTATGTGGGGCTAACGTACCTGACGATGTACACGTCGTGGTACGGCATGGCGAGCATCTACGCCCAACATCCGTTCTTGGTTCCAGTGCCGTTTTTCGCCTTCGACTAACTGAGCGAACGGTTGCCGGCGCGATTTATTGCTGCGGCGTGGCAAACGGGTCGGCCGGCGGCGTGGGGGTGGCTGCGCCACCTTCGGGCGGAGTGGCGAACGGATCGGCCGGGGCGGTCGGGGTTCCAGGCGCGGCCGGTGTTCCGGCCGGTGGTGTGGCGCCTGCTGGTGCGGCGGCGGGCGGCTGTGTGCCGGGCATGGCGGTGGCCGGAGCTGCCTTGCGGATCGCCTCGTAGCGCTGCAGTCGTCGTTTCTCGCGCGCCTGCGTGGCGGCGATCCTTGCGCCGGCGCGGTAGCTTTCGAGCAGTTGGCGAGCGTATCCTTGGGTCCGCTCGAGGCTCTTGCCGACATCGTAGAACCGGTCGGGCGAAGTGACCTCAAGATCGGCGCCCTTGGCAAAATCGGCGCGAGCGCTGGCTTCGTCGCCAAAGCGCAGATACGTCAGCCCGCGAAAATAGTAAGCTCTCGAATCGTGGGTCCCGGCGTCGATCGCTGAGTTCAGGAATTGGAATGCCTGGAGAGTGTTTCCCGAGTAATACGCATGCACCCCCTTGCCGAACATGTCTTCGAGCGCTGCTTCTTGTGCATGCGTGGCCTGGGCAACGAAGCCGAGATTCAGCACAATCGATCCCACGATCGCGACCCGTTTGCCAATCCAATGCATCAACGATTTCATCGAAGCGCTCCACGCTGGAAACAGCCAGAAAAGACCGCGCTTGACGTGCACCGCTTAGTCGCGGCATGCCAAGGCAACGGTATTCTAGTTCTCGCTACCGGCCGTTTCAACGAAATGCACCGATGACTCCACTCAGCGCCGACGGTCCGGGTCGCAGCGATTTACGCCTCTGGGCCGATGCCCTGGCAAGGCTCGATCGGGCGCTCGGATCGTTGATACCGGCCGCCCAAGCGCTGGGGGTGCCGGCGCCCAGCGGTAGTCACTGGTACGAGTTGGTGCGCCATAAACTCGTCCCTCAGGCCCACGCTCGGCCGATGCTGGTCGTTGCCGTGGTTGGTGGAACGAACATCGGTAAGAGCGTGGTGTTCAACCAATTGGCCGGCGAGCAGGCCAGCGGCGTCAGTCCGTTGGCGGCGGGAACGCGCAATCCCGTTTGTCTTGTGCCGCCAGGTTTTTACGATGAACCCGCGCTCGAGGCGATCTTTGCGGGATTTTCCCTGCGCCGCTGGCAATCGGACCAAGATGCGCTCGTGCCCAGCGACGAACACTTGTTGTTCTGGCGCGAAGGGGTGCAGGTTCCGCCGCGGCTGCTGCTGCTCGACACCCCCGATATCGATTCCGATGCCCCGGTCAACTGGGCGAAGGCCGAGATGATTCGGGAATCGGCCGACGTGCTGATCGCAGTGCTCACCCAGCAAAAGTACAACGACGCGGCAGTCAAGCAGTTCTTCCGCAAAGCCGCCGATGCCGACAAGGCGGTGATCGTGCTGTTCAACCAATGCGAGCTTGATGAGGATCGCGCGTATTGGCCGCAGTGGCTGGCGACGTTTGTCAGTGAAACGGGCGTTCGGCCGGAACTGGTGTATGTCATGCCTTACGATCGCGCTGCGGCGGGCGCCCGGCAACTGCCGGTATTCGATGTGGGCAGCGACGGACGGTCGCCACTGGGTGCGCCGGGCGATCTGCGCGCCGAGTTGGCCTCGCTGCATTTCGATGCGATCAAGATTCGCACCTTGCGGGGGGCGTTGAACGAGGTGCTCGCTGACGATGGGGCACGCGCTTACTTCGAGACGATCCGTGCGACGAGTCATTGCTACCAGGCCGCGGCCGATGCCCTCTCGGCGACCGATATGGCGCGCGTGCGGTGGCCCTCGGTTCCGACCGGGCTGTTGGTCGATGAAATCGGTCGTTGGTGGGACGAACGACGCCCGACCTGGTCGCGGCGCGTGCATGGTTTTTATCGCAGCGTGGGCAAGGGGCTGGCCTGGCCTGTAAGAACGGCTTGGAAGCGAATTCAGGGTGAACCGCTCGATCCGCTCGAGGCCTTTCGCGCACAAGAACGCCTGGCCGTCGTGCAGACCGTCGAGAAGCTGCTCGACGAGCTCGACCGCTTAGCCAAGTTGGGCAACGAAATCCTACGTCCCCGGCTCGTAGCCCTTCTGGCCGGCGAAGCGCGGGCGAACCTTATGGTTCGCGTCGAAGCAGCGCATGCTGCGCTGCCGGCCCTGGACGACGATTATCGCACCTTTCTGCGCAACGAACTCGACACCTGGAAAAGCGACAACCCGCGTGCCGTCTGGTGGCTGCAGTCACTAGATCATGTTGCGGCAGTGGCTCGGCCGGCGGTCACCGTCACGCTTGCCTTCAGTGGCGGCGTGCTTGCCGGCGATGTGGTTCACCAGGCGGCGGTGCAGGCGGGTCACTCGGCAGCTCAGGTCGCTGCCGAGGCTGCGATCACCGGGAGCGTGACGGCCGGGGGCGAGGCGCTGGTCACCGCCACAGGCGAAAGCATCAAGCAAGCTGCCGCGCGCTTGTTCCAACGCCTCCAGGATCGTTACGCCGCCGAGCGAGCCGCCTGGCTGGCGACGTGGCTGGAAAACGAGCTGTTGGTGAATTTGCTGGCAGATCTTCGACGCGGCGCCAATCTGCCACACAACGCTGCGTTTCGCGAGGCCGCCGCCGCCCTCGACGAGCTACGGCACTACCGGATCTCGGCGTCGACCCAGTAGCAAGGGTGGTCCGATGCTCCGGTGTCGATCGCGCCGCGGTCGTGGCATTTCAGGCCGCGGGTGAGAATCCAGTCGATGCGCGTGCGCCCCTGCTCGGCATTCAGATGACGCAGCGGATCGTCAACTCCCGGAGTCGCGATCAGTTGCTGCAGCGCGGGTTCATCGGGTCCGCTGTTGAGGTCACCCATCAGCACTGCCGGCTCGGCCAGCGCGAGGAAAAGACCTGCAACCGCCGCAAGTTGTCGGCATCGCTCCGAGTCGTTGCTGCGATCGAGATGCGTGACCAGCACATTGAGGGCTGTACCGTCGATCGCGACCGAAAGGCGAACAACATTGCGGAAGCTGTTGCCA
>DASZPI010000117.1:0-2704 GCA_035550355.1 Pirellulales bacterium | reverse complement strand
GTCGCCTTGCAAGAGCAGCTCGCGGCGGCAACCGCGGGCGAAGCATGCGATCTGCTCGAAGCGGTCGACCTCCCCGACCGAATCAATGCCGTCGCGCGCCCGGAAAGCTCGATCGAAGTCATCGCCCTGGGAAACACCTGGATGGCGTTCACCTGCATCGTCGGCCTGATGTTGTTCGAGTGGTTCGTGCGCAAAGCAGTCCACCTTCCATGACCAAGCCGCTGCAATCGTTGCGTCAACAGCTCCATTGGCTGCGCTGGCAGCGATGGTCGATCTGGATGTTGCGCATCGCGAGCTTTGGGGTGGCGGTCACAATCGTCGCCGGTGCGCTGGTGTTTGCGGTCGATTGGTCGTGCGATCTTGCGCCTTCCGAACGCTTGTGGTTGCTGCTTGCGGCAAGCGCGACCGTTGGCTGGGTGTTGGTCGACAACCTGCGCAGGCGTGCGTGTCGCTTGGAAAGCGACGTCGAGCTCGCGCTGCTCATCGAACAGCACGAGCGGCTGGAAAACGATTTGGTCGGCGCCTTGCAGTTCGATGCCGCTCCAGCGGCTCATTATGGCTCGCGGCAACTTGAAACCGCCGTGATCGAGTATGTCGACGATTACGCTCAGCAACTCGACCTGCGTCAACAACGCCAACCGGCGAGGCTGATCTTGCCGATGGCTGCCGCTGCCGGTATTGCTGCCGCCGCCATGGCCTTGCTGATCGCGTATCCGGAGCACGGCCGAGCGTTTGTCGATCGGCTGGCGTTGCGAACGACGGCCTATCCGAGCCGGACGAAATTGGCGGCGTTGTCGATCAACAAACGAGCGATCGATCCGAGCGTGCCGAACGCGCCTACGCGAATTGCCTTCGGTCAGCCGGCGCGTTTTGAAGTGCATGCCGCCGGCGAACCGCCCGAAGCTGGTTTCATCGAGCTGTGCGCGGCCGGCGAATCTCGACGAACAACCATCGAATTGGTGCCCGAGGCCGATCGTCCGCACGTTTGGTCGGCCCAGATCCCGAAGCTGGTCGAGAACCTTGATTTTCAACTGTACCTTGGCGACGCACGTAGCGCAACGCAGTCGCTCGTCGCAATCCCCTTGCCGATCGTCTGCGTAACGCTGCATGCCAAGCCGCCGGAGTACGCGGAACACGCTCTCGCGCAGCTTCCCGAAACGGCAGGCACACGGCAGCTTGCGGTGCTCGAAGGGTCGGACGTCACGGTCGAGCTTGTTTCGACCGAGAAGCCGCTCAAGAGCGTGCAGGCGACGATCGGCGGCCGTGCGTTCGCTTTCGCGGCGGCCGATTCCAGTCGGTTGCGTTGGACGCTCGCAGCGCAGCATAGTCCGCTGGCGGCAATGCGCGAGTCGATCGCGTACGAGATCCTGGTGACCGACGACGACGGATTGACTCCATCCGAGCCGATCCGCGGTTCGGTCGTGGTTCGCGTCGATCGGCCGCCGCGCGTGACCGCGGCAATTGTGACGCAATACGTGCTGCCGACCGGTCGCCCCACGGTCACCTACGGCGCGATCGATGACTTTGGGATCGGCTCGATTCGCGTCCACTGCCTGGTGCAGCACAGCGACGGCACCAGCTCGGACTCGAAGCTCGATTTGCCTCGTCCGGCTCCGGCGCAACAAGAGGTTCGCGGCCGCCAGGCGATCGATTTCAGTTCGATGAATCTTGCCAAAGGAGATCAGGTAAAACTTACGGTGGAGGCGGCGGACTACCGCGGGCGCCGCCCGGCGAAGCGCGCCTCGAGCGATCCGCTGATCTTTCACGTGACCGACGAGCGCGGCGTGCTGGCCGCGATGGCCGAGACCGACCAGCGCACCGCTCGCCAGATGGATGATATCATCGAACGTCAGCTTGGAATCGGCGCGGTCGAATCGCCATGAAGCTTTATTCACGTCTATGGTTCCTGGTGATGGCGGTCGCGCCGTTGCTGCCGCTTGGGGTTGATGCTTCGGCCCGAGCCGACGATGCGCCGCCGGCAACGATCGACATCCATCTGCTGCGGCGCAAGCAGCAGGCGCAGCAGCGTGCTCGCGACCTGGCCCGCGATCTCGTGTCGCGCATGCTCGATGTCCAATTGCAGCAACTCGAGGAAAACGGCCTCGACGATTTGCCGCTGTACCGCGACGTACGGCAGATGCGCACGCATATCGACGGACTGGTCGAAGCCGAGATGAACGACGTGGTGACCATGTTGGTGCTCGCCCAAGACGAGCCGCCCGGCGAACGCGAGACGACCTTCGTGGCGGCTCGGCAAAAGATTCGCGACGTCGTGGTCCGTCTCACGGCCGAACGACAGAACTTGCACCGCCGATTGAAGACCGCCGAGCTTGCCGCCCAGGTGAAGCGACTCATCGAGATGGAAACCATTTCGCTGGGCGCGGTGCGTGCTGCGCAATCGACCGCCGACGAACGCGGACGCGCGGCATTGGCGGTTTCGACCGCGCAAGATCAGCGAGATCTGCAGTCGCTGTTCGAGCGGTTTGTGGAATCGCTGCACGAAGTGCGCGCTTGGGGAGGAGAAGTGGGACGCGGCGCAGCCGAAACGCTCGTGCTGGTCCGCGCCTCCCAGATTCACGGAACGATCGACCAGGCAATCGAGCAACTCGACGCCGCCGATCTGTCGGGCGCCGTTCAAAGCCAAAGCACGATCATCGAGCACCTCACGCTGCTGTTGCAGCGGATCGAGAGCACGCAAGGCTTG
>DASZPI010000116.1:0-4741 GCA_035550355.1 Pirellulales bacterium | reverse complement strand
GACCGGCTTCCCGTTGTACGACGAAGGCGACTTGATCGAGCCCGACGCTGACCTGCTGGCGTTCGTTGAATCCGATTCGCCGCCGATCGCCTTCACACCCGGTTCCGCCAACGTGCATGGCCGAGCGTTCTTCGAAACGGCGATCGAGGCCTGCCGACTGCTTGGCCGGCGTGCGTTGTTGTTGACCCGATTTCCCGAGCAACTGCCGCCGCTGCCGGAGCATGCGCGGCATTTCGAGTTTGTGCCCTTCGGGTGGCTGTTGCCGCGCACGGCTGCCGTCGTGCATCACGGGGGCGTCGGCAGCACGTCGCAAGGCTTTGCCGGCGGAGTGCCGCAGTTGTTGATGCCGCTGGGGTTCGACCAATTCGATAACGCCAAGCGCGTCGTGCGCCTCGGGGCAGGGGACTACCTAACGCCTGCAAAGTTCACCGCAACCAGCGTAGCGCGCGTGCTGCAACGTTTGATCGAATCGCCCGACGTGGCGGCCAGTTGCCATGCATTGGCCGAACGCTCGCGGCAACAAAATGCCTTGGCGACGATGTGCGAAGCCATCGAGCGACTCGGCGCGCGACGATTAACCCCCGGCGATTCGCCCGGGGCTAATGGGCCGTAAGCGTCGCATGCGCCACACACAGCCGCTCGAGTAACTCTGGATTCGGTTCGCAGCCGATGCCCGGCGTGTTGAGCGCGGTAACCTGCGGCGAACCGTCTGAGCCGCGAGTCAGCTCGAGCGGCGGGTCGGCCAGATCGCGCCGATAGTACGTGCTCGAAGGGAAGATGTCGGCCGGGTACGAAAAATGATCGAGCATCGCCAGCGCCGTGCAGAGGCGCGCACCCACGGCGCTCTCGAGCATGCCGCCAACCCAGCAGGTAATGCCCGACTCGCGGCACATATTGTGGATCTTCACGGCCGGAGTCAACCCGCCCACGCGGCCCGGTTTGATGTTGATCACACGGCAACTGCCCAAGTCGATCGCCTGCTCGGCCCGCGCAACCGAGTTGACGCTCTCATCCAGGCACACCGGCGTCCGCACCGCGCTTTGTAGCCGCGCGTGATCGACCAGATCGTCGTACGGCAGCGGTTGCTCGTACATGGCGAGCCCGAAATCGTCGAGGCGGAAAAACATGTCGAAATCGGCCACGGTGTAACCGGCATTGCAGTCGATGTGGATTGTCTGCGTGGGAAACTCGCGGCGCACCGCCTCGATCATTCGCACATCCCAGCCGGGGCGATACTTGAGCTTCACGCGCTTGTAGCCCGCCGCGACGGCACCGCCTACCGCTGCGAGCAGATCATCGATCGAATCCATGACGCTGAAATCGGCGCCAACATCGACCGAGTCGCGCTTCGCTCCCAAGAACTTGTGCAACGGAATCTGGCGGCGGTTCGCCTCGAGTACCCACCAGGCGGTATCGAGCGCAGCCTTGGCGAACGAGTTACCCTTGAAGTGCGCCAGCCGGGCCTGCAGATCGTCGCCCGAGCCGATATGCTGGCCGACAAGCGCCGGTGCGAGCCACTTGTGCACACAGGCGAACACGCCGCCGGCCCACTCGGGACTGTAACACGGGGCGGCCAGCGGACTCGATTCGCCCCAGCCGATCACGTCGCCCGAGCGCATCCGCACCAATACGCTTTCGATTGTCGCATCGTCGCCGTAGGCCGTGCGCCACGGCCTGATCAGCGGCATCGCAACGTGAAAAATCTCGATCGAATCGATGTGCATGGCCGCAAGCCTCGCACAGTCCTTGCGGTTTCGCAATGCCCCGATACGATTGTCGCATCGCCACTGCCTCCGGGAGCGCACGCCATGACCGACACGCCCGCTTCGTCGACCGAACCGCAAGGCGCCGAGCCATCGGCCCCGGCAAAAAAATGGCAACCGCTCGGGTCGAAAGAGCGCCGCGTCCTGGGCGTGCTGCTCGAGAAAGCGAAGACCACGCCCGACGCTTACCCGATGACGCTCAACGCCATTCGCGTGGGCTGCAATCAGAAGAACAATCGCTATCCGCTCACGAATTACGAAGAAGAAGATGTGCAGGACGCACTCGACCACCTTCGCAAGCTCGGCGCGGTGGCCGAGGTCATTGGCAGCGGTCGCGCCCCGAAGTATCGACACTACTTCTACGAATGGTTGGGGGTCGATAAGGTCGAGGCGGCGGCGATGGCCGAGTTGCTGCTGCGCGGCGCGCAGTCGGAAGGGGACCTGCGTGGCCGGGCGTCTCGCATGGAGGCAATCGGCGATCTGACGACGATGCGCAACGTGCTGAAGTCGCTGAAGGACAAGGGGCTGGTGATTCCGATTACTCCTGAAGGGCGCGGGCACGTAATCGCGCACGCACTTTATCAGCCGCAGGAGCTCGAGAAGGTGCGGACGCAATTCGCCGGAGGCGCCATGCCCCCGGGCGACAGCGGCGACGAACCCGCGGCACGCTCCGGTGGAACGTCGGCAGCGGCCGATTTGCGCCACGAGCTGGAAACACTGCGCGCCGAGGTCGCCGAGCTACGCACCGAACTGAACGCGCTGAAAGAAGCTATGGGCGCGGGCTGACGATCAGCTCGTGGGCGGCTTGCTGAAACGTTCGGCGCATTGCCGAAGCGTCGGAGTTTGGCAAGCCGAAGCGCTGGATCAGCATGATGTAGATCGCGCCGAGCTTCGGATCGGTCCACGCTTGCGTGCCGAAGGCGCCGCCGTGGCCGTAGCTGCCAGGGTTCAGGCTGGCCGTCACGCCTTGCGGCTCGCGGACCAGGCTCCAGCCGAGCCCCCACGCCGAGCCGGGCACGAAGCCGCCTTTAAGATCGCCGGTCTGAACGCTCGTCATTTGCTGCACGGCATCGGCCGAAACGACGCGTTTGCCGTTGAGTTCGCCGCCGTTGAGCACCATTTGCAGGAAGCGATAGTAATCCTCGGCCGTCGAAGCCAAGCCGCCCGAAGGATTTGGCGCGCGGCGAAGCGCGGGATCGACGTTGATGAACACCGGCGGCGGGGCCGGCTCGAGTTGTTTCGTTGAATCGTTGAACCGGTAAATCGTCGCCAGGCGCTGGCGTTGCTCGACCGAGGGATAAAACGTCGTGTCGTTCATTTCGAGTGGCTGAAAGATTCGCTGCGCAATGAACTGCTCGAAGCTCTTGCCCGAGACGATCTCCACAATCCGGCCGGCCACCGAGAGGCCGACGCCGTATTTCCATTGTGAACCTGGTTCGAATTGCAACGGCAGTTTGGCGACCTGATCGACAAAGTCGGCCAACGATGCCGAGGCCGCGCCAACCTCGGGGGGCGGACTGCTGAGCCCGGAGGTGTGCGTGAGCAAATGCCTGATGGTCAGCGGCTGCGAAGGTGTGCCGCCGCCCACGATGGTAGGCGATTGAAACGCAGGTAAGTATTTTCCCACCGGATCGTCGACCGACAGCTTCAGGTCATCCTGTAAAATCATCACAGCCGTCGCAGCGATCGGCTTGGTCATCGAGGCAATCCAAAACATGGTGTCGGGCTTCATCGGGCGACCGGAGGCGAGATCGGCCTGGCCGACGGCGTTGAGGCTGAGGATTTTCCCATGATGTGCCACCAGCGTCACCGCGCCGGCAATGGTTTGATCGGCGACAAACTTTTGCATCTCGCTAGCGATCGCCGATGGTGCGTCGGCGCCGCGAACGAGAGCGACCATCGAAGCAATAAGCAGACCAGCGAAGGCAATCGGTCGGCAGAGCATCGCTAAGACTCCGAAAGATAAGGAATGATCCTCGGCATTATGAATGGCCTACGACGTGTTACAACCGCCGAGTGACGAGACGTCACCGATTTCGCGAAGCCTGACAGGTCGTTCCTGCCAACGGGAGTAACGATTGCCAACTCGTGTCGAGTCCGATGCGGTGATTGTCGGCGCAGGGCCGGCGGGCTCGACGCTGGCGGCGCTATTAGCGCGCGATGGCTGGCGCGTCGTTCTGCTCGACGCCACGGAGTTTCCAAGGCAGAAAATCTGTGGCGAGCACCTCTCCGCAACAACCCTTCCGCTGCTCGATCGTTTGGGAGTGCGCGAAACAATCGAACGCGAAGCGATCCCGGTAAGGTCGCATGCGATTGTGCTGCCGGGCGGTCGCAGATTGTCGGTTCGCTTTGCACCGCACGGCGCGCCAGCGATCGCGATCAGCCGCTACCGGTTGGACCAGTTGCTCGTTGAGCGCGCCGCAAACGCCGGGGCCATTGTGATCGAGTCGCATCGAGTTCGAGAAGTGATCGTCGAACATGGCGCGGTGTGCGGCGTAATCGCGCACCGTACGGGGTTGCGATCCCAATCCAAGACGTTCCGAGCCCATCTGACGATCGCTGCCGATGGCCGACGATCGATCGTGGCCCGCCGCGTCGGAAACTCCATGCGCTACGGCAGGGCGCTGATCGGTTTTAATCGGCACTTTCGATCGGATGGGCAATTGCTGCACGCCGTGACCGTGCCCGGCGCGCTAACCATGTTCAGCCTACCGGGCGGATACATCGGCGCGTCGATCGTCGAAGATGGCAGCCTGAACTTGTGCGGCGTCGTTCCCGCAAAGCTGGTTCGATCAGGTGGCAGATCGATCCACGATACGCTGTACGGTTGGGCGCGCTCGCATCGAGAACTGCAGAGTGTTCTCGAGCACGACGAACCAGGCGGATGGTTGACGATGGCCGATGTTTCGACCCAATGGTCGACGCCTGCGAAGCCTGGGGTGCTGTTCATCGGCGACGCGCTGGCGACGATTGATCCG
>DASZPI010000115.1:0-5305 GCA_035550355.1 Pirellulales bacterium | reverse complement strand
GGTTCAACCGGCCAGGACTTTTTTCATGGCTTGACAAACGCAACTTGCTGTTCGGCCGATAACAAGCTGCGCTTGCTGAGGAGCGGGTCGGCGGTAGCTGCCGTGGCTACCGGCTTGGGCGATGCGACGTGCGCGCGCCATTGCTGCTCGAGCTGCCCAAGCCCTTCGAGCTGATAGACTTCGCGCGCCGCAATATCGTAGCCACGATTCGTTGCGACCTCGACAAAGAGCATGAATTGCTCGCTCGTCCCGCGTTCGAGCAAGAATTTGGCCAGCGATACACTTTGGCCGTAAAACGTCGCCTGCCGCTCGGCCGGCGGATACTCTTGAATCGCAAACAGCTCGACCAACCGAAACGTCGTGCCGCGTCGATAAGCCTGCTGCAAGTCGTAGAGGTGCGCTCGCTGCTTCGACGCCGAGTCGGCAAGCACTGCGACGCCTTCGTCGGCCCAACGCGGAATCTGGCGTTCAGCAAAACGCTCGGCCACCACGACGTGCGTCATCTCGTGGGCCAGGGCGTCTCGGTAGCCTGCCGGATGGTCGGCACGAAGATCGATCCTTCGGCTGTAGACGCTATTGCCAGCCAACTCGATGTACGACGAGCCAGCGGTTTGCTGTCCCGCGCCGACCTCGCGCAGGTAGCTTTGTGCGGTCGGGTGCACGACGACGTAGCACTTCGAAGGCCACGGGGTTGTCGCCGAGCTACCGGCGGTGGAACCAAGCCATTTCTGACATAGGCGTAAACGTAGTCTTTCGCAGGATATCGCAAGATCGAGCGCAGCGCGCTCCTCCGACATGGCGCAAACGCGGAAATTGCTTGTTTCGACCAGCCTCCAGGCTCCGTCTTGCCAGCTTGTGTGTCCCGAGCAGCCCGCGGTCTTACATTCGCATTCTGCAGTGGCTACTGACACGCCTTGAAGCAGCAGAACAACCGCCAGAATCGTCCTAGGCATCGTTAATATCGGCATTCTTGCCGTCACAAGGAGGTGCTTCCCAAACGAGCTTGGGCGCACCCTATAACAACCGCCGTGCCAGCGAAGGCTCTAAAGCAGCAACCCTTCTGGGTTGCGGAGGCCTAAGCGGATAAGAATCAATAATTTGCGACGAAAGCAAAATCTCGGCGGCTAATGAATGAGCGCGGCGAAGGCCGCACTTGTGCCTGACGATGAGGCACCGAATGCACGCGATCTCGCCAGTGTCGCCGACCCGGTACGGGTCGGCGGCCACTGGCGTGCGTGTCTTTGCCGGGGCCCCCGTTAGATGGCGGCTTCCGCGGTCTCGCCCGTTCGGATACGGACGATGTCGATCAGATCGCTGATAAAGATCTTTCCGTCGCCCACTTGCCCCGTGCGGGCGGTGGCGACGATGGTGTCGACGACGGCACGAACATCATCGTTCGGTACCACGACCTCGACCTTTACTTTCGGGATGAAGTCGACGGCATACTCGGCACCGCGATACGTCTCGGTGTGGCCGCGCTGCCGGCCGAAGCCGCGAACCTCGGTCACGGTCATCCCCTTCACGCCCCGTTCGTTGAGTGCGTTCTTCACGTTTTCCAGCTTGAAATGCCGGATGACAGCTTCGATCTTTTTCATGGCTCTGTTTCCTTCCGATCAATGTGGGTTGTCGCTGCACCCGGCCGCCAAGCGTTTCATCACGGGTTAATGCCAGCCTCCTAAAGCAATGGCGATGCCACGATCGAAGAGTCGTCCGAACCAAGCTGCCGTTGTGTGACCTAAGCAATTCAACGGCAAGCAATTAGATCGCGATACAATTTTCTCATCGGGCAGATTTACCGCGATGGCTAAGTCACAGAACCAGCGACGCACACGCGAAGCACCTTGATCGGCCGGCATCGTATCTAGTTGCGCGTCTGAGACATAGCATGCGTGTCACGCGTTATGCGCGTTTGTCACATTGGCGCGACAACCGCAACGCGCGGAGCGTTGCATATAGGCGCATCGGGCGCGCCACTGCTAGGTTGAACAGATGCTCACCCCCGCCGAGATTCTGGGTCCGCACGGTCGAATCGCCGCGCGCCTGGCGAACTACGAGCGCCGCGATGAGCAACTGGCGATGGCCGAAGCGGTCGACCAGGCGATACGCCAGCGGCACCATTTGCTGATCGAAGCGGGAACCGGGGTCGGCAAAAGCTTTGCCTACCTAGTGCCGGCCATCCTGGCGGCGGCACAATCCGAATCGCCTGACGAACGTTCGCGCCGAATCGTTGTTTCCACGCACACAATCAGCTTGCAAGAACAACTGATCGAAAAAGACTTGCCGCTATTGAACTCAGTCATTCCGCTCGAGTTCTCGGCGGTGCTGGTTAAAGGGCGGCAGAACTACATGAGCTTGCGACGATTGCGAGGTGCGATGAAACGTGCCGATGCGATCTTTCGCGAGCCGGATGAATTCGCGCAGTTGCGCCAGTTGGCGGCCTGGTCGGTCGAAACCAGCGATGGCTCGCTTGCCGAGCTCGATTACCGTCCGTTGCCACAGGTTTGGGACGAAGTGCAAAGTGAACATGGCAACTGTCTCGGGCGCCAGTGCGCTGAGCACTCGAAATGCTTCTACTACCGGGCGCGCCGCCGAGCGCAAAACGCCCAGCTCCTGATCGTGAATCATGCCTTGTTCTTCAGCGACCTGGCGCTGCGGCGACAAGGGGCGAGCATTCTGCCCGACTACGACACGGTGATCTTCGACGAAGTGCAAACACTTGAGTCGGTCGCCAGCGATCATCTGGGGTTTGGCATCTCGTCGGGGCAGGTCGAGTACATTCTCAACAAGCTCTATAACGATCGCACGAACAAAGGACTGCTCGTGCACCATCGGCTGCGAGAAGCCGAGAACCAAGTACTCGAGTGTCGCTTCGCGGCCGATGAGTTCTTCGACGAAGTTGCCGCGCGGTCCGCGCGGGCCGAAAACGGCCGCATCCGGCAACCACTGGAAGTTCGCAATGCGCTCACCCCGACGCTCGAGCGTTTAGCCCGCAGCGTTCGTCAAGCAGCGGCACAACTCAACGAAGCCGACGAGCGGCAAGACCTGATCGCCGCCCACGATCGTCTATCGGCTCTCGCCGGCGAAATCGAAGCCTGGCGAAGGCAAGCCTCGGCCAGCGATGTGTATTGGGTCGAGAGCACGGCCGGTCGCCGGCCACGAGTTCGTTTGCTCTCGGCGCCGATTGATATCGGCCCGGCGATGCGCGCCGAACTATTCGAAAAAGTGCCGACGGTTGTGATGACTAGCGCCACGCTGACCGTGGGCGCGGAACGGTCGTTCGAGTTCTTTCAATCGCGCGTCGGGCTTACGCAGACCGCAACGCGATGTCTTGGCAGCCCGTTCGACTATCAAGCCCAGGCCGATTTGATCCTGCTCGCGAACATGCCCGACCCCACGGCCGAGCGGCTCGCTTTCGAGCGCATGGTGCCGCAGTTGGTGCGTCGCTACGTCGAGCGCACGGATGGGCACGCTTTTGTGCTGTTTACCAATTACGATCTGTTGCGCCAGGTGGCCGAGAGTCTCACACCCTGGTTGGCGTCGAAACAATTGGCTCTGTACAACCAGGCCGATGGCGTGCCGCGCAGCACCATGGTGCGCCGTTTCAAAGAGAATCCGCGCGGCGTGCTGCTGGGCACCGATAGTTTCTGGCAAGGGGTTGACGTTCCTGGCGATGCCTTGCAAACCGTCATCATCACCAAGCTACCGTTCAGCGTGCCCGATAAGCCGTTACTGTCGGCCCGGCTCGAAAGCGTGCGCGCCGCCGGTGGAAATCCGTTTCGCGATTATCAGTTGCCCGAGGCCGTGCTGAAGTTGAAGCAAGGGTTCGGGCGGCTCATTCGCACGCGGGATGATCGCGGGAGCGTGGTGATTCTCGACCCGCGCGTACTTACCAAGCCATACGGACGTCTGTTCTTGGATTCGCTGCCTTCCTGCAAGCGGACGATTGAGAGCGCGGACCAAGACGTTGCTAAGGATCAGTGCAAAATGCGATAACGGTCGCAAATTGCGTAATGCATGGTGCTGTTCGTTGACGCGATCAATTGTCTCATCTATCGTGTCACTCTTCGTAACGCCGCAGTGGGGCATGCACCCAAATTCACCTGATAGAGCATATCCATGGCCAAGGCTACTAAAGTCAACAAGTCGGCAGCAATTCGTGAAGCGTTGAACGCAAACCCTGACAAGCAGCCGAAATGGATTGCTGAGACGTTGACCGCCAAAGGCGTGACGGTGACGGCGCAAATGGTATCGACCATTAAGAGCAAAGTGAAAGCCGGTGCCGGCAAGCGGCGCGGTCGCAAGCCTGGGCGGCCCGCAGTCACTAAGGCGGCAACCAATGGTCGAGGACGAACCGGCGGCGATGCGTACGACGACGTGCAAAGCACGATCGTATTTGTCCAAGGGGTCGGCGGTCTCGATAAAGCGAAGCAATTGATTGCGTTGCTCGAAGCGGCGCGGCGGATGTAGTCGTCAAGCGAGACGATGCGATGGCGTCGGCCGATCATCTGCAGCGCCTTGCGCGCCAGCAATTAGAATCTCTGCGCCAGGCGGGAATCACGCATTTGCCCAAGCCCCAAAAGAAATCACCGGGCCAAGGCAAAGGATCGCGATCCGCTCCTAAAACGGGCGCGCTCGAGCCGGTGCCGGAGGATTCACCAACGATCGCTCCGGCCGCAAGCGATCGCCCCCTGTCGCGCGATGATGCGATCGCAGCGCTGAGGGTAGCACAGCAGGAAGTCAGCCGTTGCCCGTTGTGCGTCGAGTTGGCCGAGACGCGCACCCAGACCGTTTTTGGCGTCGGCAACCCGCGCGCGCGGTTGTGCTTTTTGGGCGAGGCGCCGGGCGCCGACGAAGATCGCCAGGGCGAGCCATTCGTTGGGCGCGCCGGGCAATTGCTCACCAAAATCATCGAGGCGTGCACGCTCAAACGCGAGGACGTCTACATTCTCAACGTGCTGAAATGTCGTCCGCCAGGCAACCGGACGCCGTTGCCCCACGAAGTTGCCAATTGTCGTGGCTATCTCGACCGGCAACTGCAGATCATCCAGCCGGAATACATTTGCTGCCTAGGATCGGTCGCGGCGCAAACGCTGTTAGAGACCGATGTGCCCATCAGTCGGCTGCGCGGCAAGTTCCAGCAATATCGCGGCATCGATGTGATGTGCACCTATCATCCGGCCTACTTGCTGCGCAACCCCGCGGCCAAGCGCGAGGTGTGGGAAGATATGAAACGCTTGATGACAGCGATGGGGATCAAGCTTCCGTGACGCAGGCCGTTTGGCCGCTGGCCAACATCGCAATTCCC
>DASZPI010000114.1:0-3542 GCA_035550355.1 Pirellulales bacterium | reverse complement strand
CGGCGCTACCTGGGTCCTGTTGCCGACAGTCGCCCGTATCGGGAACGGTCACGAGCACTTGCCTGGCGCGCCCGTTGTCTGGACGCAAATTCGTCGGAAGTGTAAACTCTAAAGTCGCTTGCTGACGAAGAAGAGAAGAATCGCAGCCGATCGTCGGCCGCGAGCCATGGTGTTTTGTCCCTAGAACTCGAAAAATCGGAGGATGTGTGGTTAAGTTGAACGTTCGCGACCGCGAATCGATCCAGGAAGCGGTTCGCCGGTTTCGCAAGCTGGTTGAACGCAGTGGCATCAAGAAAGAAATGCGCCGCAAAGAGTATTACGAGAAGCCGAGCGAGATCCGTCGCCGCGCCCGTCTGCGCGCTGAACGTCGCGCTCGTCGCAGCACGCTCGGTCCCGTTGCCATGAAATAGCACTGCTTCTAAGGAAGCAGTCGCACACACCTACGTCGGCTTACTCAGGCTGAAGATCGGCAGCAAGAGCGCCAGGCCGATCGTGCCGACGACCGCTCCCATCACGGTGATCATGATCGGCTCGATCACGCTGGTCACCGCCTTGAGCGAAGTTTCGACCTCCTGCTCGTAGTAGTTGCTCACGCGCTGCAACACCTGGGCAAGCTTGCCGCTCTGCTCGCCGGCCGAAATCATCTGCACCAGCATCGGCGGAAACAGTCGGTGCCCTTGCAGGGCTTCGCAGATCTGCCGTCCTTCGGTCACCTGCCGCCCGACGTCCTGCCACATTTTCTCGTAGTGCCAGTTGCCGGAAACTTCGCCGGCCAATTTGAGCGCGTCGAGCGTGGGAATTCCGCTGCCGAGCATCGTTCCCAACGTGCGCACGCTGCGGCTGATAACCACCTTACGGGTCATCGGCCCGATCAGCGGAAGGGTGATCTTCACGGAGTCCCAAAGTTGCCGACCGTAGTCGGTCCGACGTCCATAGATAAAACCGCCGATCGCGGCGGCGATCGCGATCAACCATCCCCACCAGTAATGCAGCATGGTGTCGGAAACCGCCATCATTACTTTGGTCGGTGCCGGAAGATTTGTGCCTTTACTCGCAAACATCGGCGTGAACTTCGGCATCACGAACGTCAGCAGAAAGATCGTGACGCCGGTGGCCAGCACCAGCATGATTGTCGGGTACGCCATTGCGGCGCGGACCTTCGCGCGGCTTTCCAGCTCTTTGCGCAAGTATTGCGCGATCCGCTCGAGCATTGCCCCCAAGGTGCCGGTCGCTTCGCTCGCCTTGATCAGCGACACAAACGTGCGATCGAACAGCCTGGGATGCTCAGCCAAAGCCGCGGAGAAATCATCGCCTTGCTCGACCGCGTTGCTAAGCTGCTGCAAGACCTTTTTCAACGACGGGTTCTGCTCTTGCGAGATGATGCCTTGCAGTGCCGTCGAAAGCGCGATGCCGGTGTCGACCATCACGGCCAACTGATTGGTCATGTAGATGATTTCGGCGCGGGTGATGCGGCGCGGAAACAAAGGGTCGTCGGCCGAGCCCTGCTGCTTGAGCTCGAGCACCTGAAATCCCTCGCGACGCAATTGTTGCGCAGCATCGTCGGCGTTCACGGCGTCGACGGTGCCCTCGAGCAGCTTGCCGCGCGGATCGCGAACCTGGTAGGCGTACGCGGCGGTCATTCAGCGGCTCCCACTTCAACGTCCGCAGTGTCCGACCCTTCGCCCACGGCGTGCAACACCTCCTCGATGGTCGTTAGCCCCTCGCGCACTTTGCGGAACCCGTCGTGCCGCATCGTCACCATGCCTCGTTCGGTAGCGAGCTCGCGAATGGTGTTGACCGAAGGATTGGAAATGATGCGGTCGCGGATGACGTCGTCGACGACGAACAGCTCGTGAATGCCGATGCGCCCGGAGTAGCCGGTGTTACGACAGCGCTTGCAGCCGACCCCACGGTAGTAGGTTTGCATCGGATAGCCCATGCGCTCGATCGCTTTGCGCACGTTGCGGGCCGGCTCGTACGATTGACGGCACTTCGCGCAAATTCGCCGCACCAGGCGCTGTGCCAATACCCCGTTCAATGCAGCGCCAATCAGGTACGGCTCGACACCGATATTGATCAACCGCGTGACGGCCGAGCAGGCGTCGTTGGTGTGCAGAGTGCTGAATACCAGGTGCCCGGTGAGTGCCGCTTGAATGGCCGTGCGGGCGGTGTCCTCATCGCGGATCTCTCCCACCATGATCACGTCGGGGTCCTGCCGCAGCAATGTACGCAATGCCTTGGCAAACGTCAGCCCGATCCGCTCTTGCACCTGAAATTGGTTGATGAGCTGCAGGTTGTATTCAATCGGGTCTTCGACCGTGCAGACGTTGTTGTCCATCGAGCTGATGGCGTTCAATGCCGCATACAGCGTTGTGCTCTTACCACTGCCGGTGGGTCCCGTGACCAGGCAGATGCCGTTGGGAGCGTGGATCTGACTGTGCAGCCCAGCCAACACGTCTTCGGCAAATCCGAGATCCTCGAGCACCAGCGATACGCTGTGTGTGTCGAGCACGCGGATCACGGTCTTCTCGCCCCGATTCATTGGAAAGGTGCTGCAGCGCAGATCGATGCGACGACCCTCGAGCATCACATTGATTCGACCGTCCTGCGGGAGACGGCGCTCGCTGATATCCATGCCGGCCATGATCTTGATGCGGCTCGTCACGGCTCCGAGCAAATGCGACGGCACTTCGAGCGATTTATACAATCTGCCGTCGATGCGGTAGCGCACCCGCAGCACGCGCTCGGCGGGTTCAATATGAATGTCGCTCGCCCCCTCCTTGACGGCGTTGTAGATGACGAAATTCACCAGCCGGATGACGGGCGATTGCCCGGCCGACTCTTCGATGTTCCCGATGTCCTCGATCGCTTCCTCGATGATCGTGACTTCACCCGCGTCCGATTCATCGATGATGTCGTCGATGACAAACACCTTTGAATTCGGCAGCGTGGTGAGCATGCGGCGAATATCGCGCGCGGTGGCAACCACCAGCTGCACCGCAAGATTCGATAGCTTTTCGACCTCATCGATTAGAAACAGGTTCGACGGCTCGGAGACCGCGACCGTCAGCATGCCGTCGATCGCGTACAACGGCAGCACGAGGTTTTTCTCGACGAAGTCGCGAGGCAACAGGTCGGCGATTTTGGGATCGAAAATGCGCGTTTCGAGCTTCGCGTACGGCAGGTCGTATTCCAGCGCCAAACACTCGGCAATGTGATCTTCGGTGCAGGCATCGAGCTCGACGAGCAACTCGCCCAGCAGCTTGCCCTTGTTGCCGGCTTGCCGCTGCTCGGCCAAAGCCGCCTCGAGCTTCTCCTGGGTCAGGTACCCCTTCTCGAGCAGCAAGTTGCCAAGCTTTTTCGGCGGATGGTAGTCGAGAGTCATGGGTGACTAGCAGGCAGAAGCCGTGGACACAGGGCAGTTGGATCGGTCGAATTCCGCGGTCTGCCGCCGTTTAGTGAAAGCTCCTGACAGCGTCGACCACGCTTTCGAACACTTCGAGCTGCCGATCGAGTCGGGTCATTTCGAGGATCTTGCGATT
>DASZPI010000113.1:0-2590 GCA_035550355.1 Pirellulales bacterium | reverse complement strand
GATATCTTGATCGACTGCGACGCGGACGTCATCTTATTGAAGGTCGAGCAGGTCGGCGGCGCGGCGTGTCACACGGGACATCGCAGTTGCTTCTTTCGTCAGGTGACTGTCGAGGGAGTGCGCGAGGTGGGCACGATGGTCTTCGATCCTGCAACGGTCTATGGCAAGGCCGACCAACCTGGCACGTCGTGACTTGGGAACCCAAAGGAAGATTTGGCGATGGCTTGTCGGTTGTTTTGGACACTGCTTGCTGCACTGTGGTTCGCGGGTCGGCTGATTGCGGCTGAGCCGGCGGCGATGGTCAATGGCCTGCCGCTGGTGTTCAGTGACGACTTTGAACACGGCGCCGATCGCTGGAAGCCGACCGATCCGAATGCCTGGCGGATCGTCGATGCCGACGGGGGGCATGCTTACAGCTTGTTCCAGCAGAGCAAGTACAAGCCACCTTTCCGCAGCCCGTTCAATTTCTCACTCGCCGAGGGCGTGGGCGTCAGCGATTTCGTGTTCGACGCGCGAGTGCTCAGCACGAAGCCCGACTACAACCACCGCGACATGTGCCTGGTATTCGGCTACCAGGACCCAGCGCACTTCTACTACGTGCATCTCGGCAAGAAGACCGACGACCACGCGAACCAGATTTTCATCGTCGACGAAGCGCCTCGTGTAAAGATTTCAACCGAAACCAGCCCTGGTACCGATTGGGACGACCATTGGCACTCGGTGCGGATTGTGCGCGACACGGGCGCGGGCAGTATCGAGGTGTTTTACGACGATATGAGCAAGCCGGTGATGAAGGCAGTGGACAAGACATTCCTGACCGGGCAAGTCGGCGTCGGTTCGTTCGATGACATCGGCGATTGGGACGACATTCGGCTGTACGGCAGGCTCACGAAGCCGTAAGGTCGCGGCGAATCCAGTCGCATTGTGCTGAATCAAATCAAACGAGACCCCATGAACGCGGAACATCAACTCGAGAAGCTGGGCATCGAACTTCCCCCGCCGCCGAAGCCCGCAGGGGTGTACAAACCGGTGATGATCGTCGGGGACCTGGCGTATGTTTCCGGGCACGGCCCGCTGAAGAGCGACGGCACGCTGATTACCGGACGGGTGGGCGAGGATTTGGATCAGAAGGCCGGTTACGAGGCGGCGCGGCAAACGGGCCTGGCAATCCTCGCCAGTTTGCGCCACGCGCTCGGTTCGCTCGATCGTGTGAAGCGCGTCGTTAAGCTATTGGGTATGGTGAACGCCACGCCCGCCTTCACACAGCATCCGGCGGTTATCAATGGCTGTAGCGAGTTGTTCGCCAAGGTGTTCGGCGACGACGACGGGGTCGGCGCTCGCAGCGCGGTCGGTATGGTGTCGCTGCCCGGCAACATCGCAGTCGAGATTGAGG
Source organism: Pirellulales bacterium (assembly GCA_035550355.1). Taxonomy (GTDB): domain Bacteria; phylum Planctomycetota; class Planctomycetia; order Pirellulales; family PNKZ01; genus DATAXP01. The sequence goes on along the minus strand of DASZPI010000113.1, from coordinate 1,197 downwards.
TGATCCTCGAAGTTCATCCGCCGTTGAACTAGTGCGATTCACCGGGCTCGTGTAGCAGCAGTTCGATCAGCCCACGGGTGCGAGCCCGCCGTTTTCCCGAGAAACCGCACGGCAGCGCGTGCCGGCTTCTACGACGAATCTCGCTACCGAATGTCCCTACCCAATTGCGAGAGGGGGTCCAACGGCCGGCGGACGATTAAAGATCGCCCGTGCGCGTTCGCAGGTCGTCGCCTTGCGTCGTCAGATGCTCGAGCTGGTTGAGCGTCAGCAGCTTGAACTGCGTTTGCCAATCGACCGCGCTGATCGACGCGTTGTACAGAGAAAACGGATTGCGCTCAGCCGGCACTTCAAGCAACGCCTTGAGTCCGGCGGTCAAAATACCGCCATGGGCTACAATCGCAACGCACGGCAATCCGGTTTCGCGGATCGCTTCCAGTGCGGCGCGGGCCCGCAACATCAGATCTCGCCGCGACTCGCCGTTGGGGATGCGGAAATCGGGATCCTGCGACTTCCACGCCGCGCCCGCCTCGGGCCACCGCTCGAAAATTTCAGGCCAGGTGTGCCCCTGGAACACGCCGGCGTTGATTTCTTTCAAACGATCATCGAAGCGCAGTTCAACACCAAGCGCTCGGGCTAACGGCTCGGCCGTCTGGCGAGCCCGGCTGAGCGGGCTCGAATAGACGGCGACAATCGGCTGCCCGCGCAGTTGCTCGGCAACCGCAACGCTTTGTCGAACTCCTCGCGGCGAGAGCGGCGTATCGAGTTGCCCTTGAACGCGTCCCTCGGCATTGAAGGCGCTTTCACCGTGACGGATCAGGTACAGCAGCATGCAGAGCGGTATAAAAAAACCGGCCGGCGTCCTTGCGGTCCGCCGGCCGGTTTGGATTGATCAAAAACGCACCCCCGGCACCTGCCGAGGCCAAGCGACTACGCAAACAACTCCTTGATGACGCGACCGCTGTTGGCGATCTTCATCGGGCGGTTGTTCTTGCTCGTGAACACGGTTTCGAGCGATACGCCCATGCTCTTGAGCACCGAGGCCATGAGGTCCTGCGAGGTGTACGGATCGCTTTCGACCTGGGTGCCGTCGGCATTGGTCTTGCCCACCGCGATGCCGCCCTTCATCGTGCCACCGGCTACGACGCAGCTCCAGCTACGCGCCCAGTGATCGCGGCCACCGCGGCCGTTGATGCGCGG
>DASZPI010000112.1:0-2295 GCA_035550355.1 Pirellulales bacterium | reverse complement strand
CCGATCGAGATCGACGGCCAGTTGGTCTCGAGCTCGCGGATCAGGCAGTTGATCGCCGCGGGAAAGATCGATGAAGCAGGCCGACTGCTCACGCAGCCCTATCGGATTCGCGGCATGGTGACTCACGGCGCCGGGCGCGGCGCGAAGCTCGGCTTTCCCACGGCCAACCTCGATGCCATCGACACGCTGTTGCCGGGCTTCGGCGTGTATGCCGGTTGCGCGTATCGTAACGGCCAGCGCTGGCCCGCGGCGATCAACGTGGGGCCAAACCCTACGTTCAGCCAGCATGCCTTGAAGGTCGAAGTGCACCTGATCGGCTTCGAAGGCTCATTGTATGGCGATCCGTTGGAAGTAGACTTCCTGAGCCGTTTACGCGACATTCATGCCTTTGCCGGCGTCGATGCCCTGAAAACGCAATTACAACACGACATTGCCGCGGCACAGCGAATCGCCGACGCCGCGGCGCCGAATTCTGAATCCTGAATCCCGATCCCCGCCGCTACGCATGCCCATTAACTGGCAACCGTTCGCCGACCTCGTTCGTAAGCACGATCGCTTCCTGCTGACCAGCCATATTCGCCCCGATGCCGACGCGCTGGGAAGCGAGCTGGGCATGGCGGGCGTTCTCGCGGCGCTGGGCAAGAACGTGGTGATCGTCAACGCTCATGCGACGCCCCCCAATCTGCGCTTCCTCGATCCGCGCAAGCAGATCAAGCAGCTCGGCGTGGACGTGCAGCCGGGCGATCTTGGCGATCGGCAAGTGATTGTCGTTCTCGACACGAGCGCGTGGATTCAGTTGGGCAGCATGGCCGACGTCGTGCGCTCTTCCAACGCGCTCAAGCTGGTCATCGACCACCACGTCAGCCAGGATGATCTTGGCGCGGAGCTGTTCAAAGACACCACGGCTGAGGCGACCGGACGCCTGGTCAGTGATGCGGCCGAGGCGCTCGGCGTGGCGCTCTCGCCCGAGATTGCCATGGTGTTGTTCGCCGCTGTGGCAACAGATACCGGCTGGTACCGTTTCGCCTCGGCCACCGGAAACACGTTCCGCTGTGCAGGTCGCTTGGTCGATGCCGGCGCCCAACCCAGCCAGATTTACAAGCAGCTGTACGAGCACGACTCGCTGGCGCGGCTGCACTTGATTGGCCGAACGCTGGCGCGCGCCGAAGCGGAACTCGGCGGTCGGTTGATCCACACCAGCGTCACGCTCGAGGATTTCGCCGCGACCGGCGCCGTACCGTCCGACACCGAGGACGTGATCAATATGACCTTGACCGTCGGCGGCACCGAGGTCGCGTTGATTTGCGTCGAGCTGGTCGGCGGCGGCGTGAAGTTCAGCTTCCGCTCGCGACCGCGGACCGACGGCACGCAGATCGATTGCAGCAAGGTGGCCGAGGAGTTCGGCGGCGGCGGCCATAAGGCCGCGGCGGGAGCGACGCTTAACGAACCGTGCGCGACGGCCAGGGCCAAAGTGCTTGACGCCGTGCGCCGAGCGATGCGATAATTTCGCCGCACGCACTGCGTTTCCCTCCTGCTGATCTCCTCGCCGTTACGCCAACGATTGGCACGCCACGATGGACGATATTCCTCTCGCGCCGGTTTCGCCGAAACCGAAGGCGCCCAGCTCATCGCAAGTAATTGGCAAAGCGATTTCCGGAGCGACCGCACCGGGGGGTGAACCGCGCCGCGGCTTTGTTGCCAAGTTTCTGGCGGTTGTCATCGGCGCGGTGGCGACGCTATTGCCCGTGGCTTCGGGGGTCGCGGTGCTGCTCGATCCGCTGCGGCGCAAGAGCGGCGCCGGCACGGCGCGGCGGATCACCACGCTCGATTCGCTGCCCGACGACGGCGTGCCGCGGCAGTTTCCGGTGCTGGCCGACCGGCAGGACGCTTGGAACCGGTTTCCCAACGAACAGATCGGCGCCGTGTACCTGCGGCGGCTGCCGGGCAGCGATAAGGTCGAAGCGTTCAACGCTTACTGTCCGCACGCCGGTTGCTTCGTGGCCTTCAAGCCCGAGCGCAACCAGTATCAATGCCCCTGCCACACCAGCGCGTTCGAAGTCGACGGCCAACGGGTGATGCCGTGTGTCAGCCCGCGCGATCTCGATAGCCTGGCTTGCGAAGTGCGCACCGATGGTGCCGACCGCGAGATCTATGTCGACTTCATGAACTTCTATTCGGGCATCGCCGAGAAGAAGCCGAAGGCATGAAAGCACTGCTTGATTGGTTCGACGATCGAACCGGCTACCGCGCGCTGGTGCACGAAGCGTTATTCGAGCGAATTCCCGGCGGATCGCG
>DASZPI010000111.1:0-11246 GCA_035550355.1 Pirellulales bacterium | reverse complement strand
CGCAAGAGACGATCGACTACCTGGGGCAAATCGCTCACGAGCATCCAGGCTCGGTCGTGGTGTTCGGCGACGACGGTGAAAAGTTCGGCACCTGGCCCGAGACCAAGAAGCACGTCTACGAGAACGGCTGGCTGCGGCAGTTCTTCGATCGCCTGGTCGATAACCAATCGTGGATCAACGTCACCACGCTCGCCGAGGCGATCGACAACGTGCCGCCGACCGGCAAGGTCTACCTGCCCGACAGCAGCTACCGCGAGATGACCGAGTGGGCGCTGCCGGCCGATCAGTTGTTGAAATATGAAACCGTGCGTCACGATCTCGAGCACGAGGCGCATTGGGGCGCCTTGCAGCAATTTGTGCGCGGCGGCTTCTGGCGAAACTTCAAGGTCAAGTATCCCGAAACCGACGAGATGTACTCGCGGATGCTGATGGTCAGCCGCCGGCTGGAACAAGCGATCGAGGCGGGCCACGACCGCGAACTGATCGATTACGCGCGGACCGAGCTGTATCGCGGCCAATGCAATTGCAGCTACTGGCACGGTGCGTTCGGCGGCTGCTATTTGCCGCACTTGCGCAATGCCGTGTACAAGTGCCTGATCGCGGCCGACAACCTGCTCAACCGGGCCGAGCAGCGCCGCGGCCCATGGGTCGAGGCGCTGGCCAACGACTTCAACCTGGATGCGCGCCAGGAGATTTACCTGTCGAACGACCGCTTGGCGACGATGATCTCGCCGTATCGGGGCGGGCAGATGTACGAGCTCGACGTCCGCACGATCTGCCACAACCTGCTGGCCACGCTGGCTCGTCGACCCGAGGCGTATCATCGCAAGGTGCTGGCCGGCGCCCAAGCCGACGGCGCCGCAGTCGCAAGCATTCACGATCGCGTCGTGTTCAAGCAGCCGGGTCTGGACGAGCGCGTGCAGTACGACACGTACCAGCGCAAGAGCATGCTCGACCACTTCTGGGACAACGATGCTTCGCTCGCGGCCGTCGCTGGTGGCCAGGCCCTGGAGCGCGGCGACTTTTTGCTCGCCCCCTACGAAGGCAAGCTCCGCCGCAACCCCGATCGCATCCAGGTGCAAATGACCCGCCAGGGAAACGCCTGGGGCATCCCGTTGAAGCTGACCAAAGGCGTGACGCTGAATGCCGGCAGCAACGTGCTCGAGATCGCGTATCTGATCGAAGGTCTTCCGGCCGGCTCATCGCTGCATTTTGCCGTCGAGTTTAACTTCGCGGGCATGCCCTCGGGCGCCGACGACCGTTACTTTAGCGATGCCGATGCGAAGCGCCTCGGCCAGCTCGGCACGCAACTCGATCTGCACGGCACGCGCTCGCTGCACCTGACCGACGAGTGGCTGGGAATCAATGTTGGCTTCGATGTTTCGGTTCCTACCGGATTTTGGACCTGGCCAATCGAAACCGTCAGCCAATCGGAAGGTGGCTTCGAGCTGGTGCACCAATCGGTGGTCGTGATGCCGCACTGGATCGTCGAGCCCGATGCCCAGGGCCGCTGGAGCGCGGCGCTCAATTTATCGGTTGACACGTCGCTAGCGGAAGGCCGCATGCGCGGCCCACATTTGCACCACGCCCGGCAGACGCTGCGAACGTAGGACCGTGCGACTCGGACCCGGCCGTGCCGAGAGGACAACGATGTCGGATCCACGACCCGCGCCGCCTACGCTTGTCACGGGCAATACAACGCGCGAAGCGATCACCGACGCGCTGCGGTTCTGGGAGCGCGCGCGAGTGTTGTACAACGCCGCACTGGCCGCGATTGTTCTCGGCTATTTCGTGGGGAACCTGCCGTACAGCCGCTCGGTTGTCACGCTCAACTCGATGCTCGTGCTATTCCTTTTGGCGGTGATGGCGAACCTGTGTTATTGCGCCGTTTACGTGATCGACATCTTCGTGCAGGCCTCGGGATTCGAAACGCCGTGGCGCAAGGCCCGCTGGGCCGCGCTGGCCATTGGAACTGCGTTCGCGGCGATCATCACGCGATTTATCGCGATGGGCGCCTTTCGACCGCCGATGTAGCGATGAAACGCCAGCGGATGGGGTGGGATTCGAACCCACGATACCCTTACGGGTACGCCGGTTTTCAAGACCGGTGCCTTAAACCGCTCAGCCACCCATCCGAATGCGTTTTTCTCGGGTTTTATTGCGTTTTCTGTTGTCCGCCTCGCCCGAGCCGTCGCAATTTGACAACCTTTCTGACAACCGTTAGGTTGTCGGGCATCAATCGAGGCACGTTGCGTCGTGCTCCGGTTGCTTTCGGTTGTCAAAGATGACAACCGCGGGCGCGACCCCGCGGCTGTCGGCCAACACCTGACCCGTTAAAGCGAGGTGCTGACAATGGCCCATTCTACATCGGCTGCCGCCGCGCGGAAGCCACACAAAGACTATCCCCTGACGCCGCGCGGCGATGGCCGCTGGTGCAAGAAAATCCGGGGGAGGCTGGTCTACTTCACGGGGACCGCTGACGAAGCGCTCGAGGAATGGCTACGCGTCAAAGATGACCTGCTGGCCGGCCGCACTCCGCGGCCCAAGGATGACAAGCGGCTCGGCATTGACGGCCTAGCGAACGCCTTCCTGACGGCCAAGCGCGAGCGCGTGGACGCCGGCGAAATGTCCGCGCGTTCTTGGGGCGACTACTACGCCACCTGTGCAGCGATGGTCGAGCAATTCGGCAAGGGGCGAGCAGTGGCCGACCTGCGCCCCGAGGACTTCGCGGCGCTGCGCAAGACGCTGGCCAAACGCGTCGGCCCGGTTCGGCTGGGCAACGAGATTCAGCGGGTGCGATCGATCCTGAAGTGGGCATTCGAGTCCGAACTGATCGACGTGCCGATCAGAACCGGGCCCGAGTTCAAGAAGCCCGCCAAGCACATTGTCCGCAAGGCCCGCGTGGACGTCGGCCCCAAGATGTTCGAGCCGGCCGATCTGCGGTCGATGATTGACGCTGCACCGACGCAGTTGAAGGCGATGATCTACCTGGGGCTGAACGCCGGCCTGGGCAACAACGATTGCGGTTCTCTACGGCAACACAACGTTGACCTGCAGCGCGGCTGGCTCGATTTCCCGCGACCGAAGACGGGCATCCCTCGACGCTGCCCATTGTGGCCCGAAACCGTCGAGGCGTTGGGCCAAGCGATTGCTGAGCGTCCCGAGCCGATCGACCAGGCTGATGCCAGCCGCGTGTTCCTGACCGCCGAGCGGGTTCCTTGGACCGCAGACGCGAAGATCAAGGAAGCCGGCGGCGCCGGGCCGCGCGTCGATGCGGTCACGAAGGCGTTTCGGCGCTTGCTCGATTCGCTCGACCTGCACCGCCGCGGCCTGGGCTTCTACACGCTGCGGCACGTGTTTGAGACTGTGGCCGGCTCGACCGGTGATCAGGTGGCCGTCGATTGCATCATGGGCCACGCCGATCACACGATGGCCAGCCACTATCGCGAGCGGATTGACGATCACCGGCTGCGAGCCGTTGTCGACCACGTTCGCGGCTGGCTGCTCGAGCCGGCAATGAGGCGGAATCACAAAAAGGCAAAGGCGCGTTAGAATCATCAACATCGGGTAGCGGCTGATCCCCGCGCACGTCCGGCCATCGTCGTAGTTGCACCTACACCACGGCGATGGCTGGGCGGCCCGTCAATCGAAAGTAGGTGCATCATGGCAACGACTGCTGACGAGCCGGTGCTTGTTTGGATCGATTTCTCCATCGACGAAGCATGCACAAGCGTTCGGGGAACCTTCAAATACTTCCCTTACAGCGATGATGACATTATCGAGCTAGGGCGGGCATGGACGCCTTTAATCATCGCGGACAGTGAGCAGGAAGCAACGCTGATTTGCAAGGCGCTGGAAGTGCTTGTTCGCGAAAGCGATTGCAAGGTCTACTACAACCTACGCAGTGATTACGAACCACATGAGTGGCTTCTTCTTGTTACCCGAGCTCGCCTGGTTGCGCGGGAATGCGAGAGCCCGGACTTGTCATCGTGGATAGTGTGCCGTGCGGCACTCGACGCGTTGGAGCTTCATCGGTCGTATTGTGACCAGCTTGCATCGGGCAGAGCTTGCATTTCGATCAAGGAGGACGCCGCCCGCGAACCGTTAACTGATGACCAGCAGCGGGCGTATGACTACATCAAGGAGCATGGACCGAAGACGGCAAAGGAGATTGTCAACGCGCTTGCTCTCGCGTCTGAGTCTTCGTTTACAAGCCACTCGGTGCCAGTGTTAAAGCGCCGCGGTGTCAAGAACAAACCTGGGGCGGGATACTACCTGGCCGACAAATCTATTTGAGCGGCGCTGGTTCGGCGCTGGTTCGGCGCTGGTTCGGCGCTGGGTACAGGGCCTAATGACGGCTGTACATTTTGGTGCATGTCTCACCAATGCACCAATTCGACGGCCGACGCGCTCGATCATCTGAAACACCTTGACCCTGACGACCTACGCCGTCGGCTCGATGAACTCGATGCCGAGCAGCGCGCCATCCGCGTACTACTACGGTCGGCCATTCAGCGTCAGCGCGCAGAGCGACGCGCTACGGGGGGCAACGCATGAGCGCCCCAGCGACGATGCCCCAGCTCTTGACCATCCGCGAGGCCGCGCGTGTGCTGCGCGTCCGCGTCGGAACCGTTCGAGTATTGATAAGCCGAGGCGAGCTGCGGGCCGCGGACCTGGGCGACGCCGGCCGCGCGAAGCTCCGCATTCATCCGGCGGACATCGAGGCCATGCTGACGCGCCGATGGGCAGCGTCTACGCCGGGGCCCAGGCGGCAGCGCAAGCGGGAGAACGTGACGGAGTATTTCTGATCACATGGCTACCGTGCAGCAGGAAGCTGGCGAGCAATTCGGGCTACTCGACAGCCTGGATGACCGAAGGGATTGGCTAAAGGTGCCGTTTGCCGTGATGCAGAGCTGCGGTCCAGCGGTTCAAACGCTCGCTGGCCTACTGAAGATCACGAAGAAAGAAACCTTTGTCCCCATCGACGACATCGCAAAGTACGCACGAGTGCCGATAGCGACGGCGCGAAAGCACTTGGCGAAGCTCGACGAGCGCGGATGGATTCGCAACGGTGGCCGGCAACGAACCCGCCGCGGCGTTCCTCGACGCACCTGCACAATCACATTGGCGCCGAAGGCCATAGGGTCGCTGGAACCCTACGGCGTGCTGCCCTGGTGGGCGTGCTGCACCGGCAGTGTATCGATGACCTGGGGCGCTCGTGCGGTGCTGTCGGTCGTCATGGCGCAATTGATGAAATTAAAGGCCGTCGCCGGGCGCGATGATGCGTATCTCGGCGACGAAATCGAGGGCGCGATTCTGAACATCGACAGCGAGGACAACAAGTTCCGCTTTCCGATTTGGAAACTCACGACGATGACCGGCTTGTCGCGACCCACTGTCATCGCAGCAAAGCATGAACTGCACCGCCGCGGCCTGGTCTACCTACAGGGCCACGAGCGATCTGATGGGGCTGATGATGCTGACCGACTGACTCCCAACTACGACTTCCGAGTGTGTGTAACGCCAGCCGGTGAGGGACGTTGTTTCGTGCGATTTAAGGGAGGGTAAAGAAGTGGTCAAGGGAGGGTTAAATTCTGGTCAGTACGGGGGTCAAATTCTGGTCACTGTGGAGGGTCAAATTCTGGGCGCTATGGGGGTAAAGATTTGGGCAGTAGGGGGTCAAATTCTGGTCATCGCAATGATCTTTAACTGTTGGTCTTTAATACGGTGATCCTCAAAACACTGATCCTGAACTGAATGGTCGACAACGCCAGCGACGCCGAGCGTCGCCAGCGATGACCTCGGAAGGACAAGCGGAAGGAATGCTAATGGCCCGAAGACGCCTACCACGACCGGAAACCATCTTCGCGTTCGCCGAGCCGTTCGAAGGCGAACTGCAGAATCCTGAACCGCAGCAGCACCGCGAGGATGACCGGCAAGCCAGCGTGGCCGCCATTGAGATCGAAGCCGAGGTGATGGTGAAGGAACCCCCAGGGAGGTCGCGATTTCAAAATCGCTTCGCGCCTTAGACTGCCCGCCTACCGCGCGTAATTTGTCGCATAACTGGAAGGTTTTGTTCATGGGCAAGCACGCGCGGGCGTTCGCCTGGTTTCGTCTGGCTTTGTCATCCTGCATAGATAGGTCATGAGCACAGACCCCGATGCGCTTTTGACTGTTCGCGACGTCGCCGAGCGGCTGAAGGTCTCGACGCGGACAATCCAGACGATGACCAAGGCCGGCGAGCTGCCGACCGTGCGAATCCGGCGCGCCGTACGCTTCCGCCCAGCGGACGTGCGCGCGTTTGTCGACCGCGGCGACAGCAAGAAGCGGCGACGCGTCGGCTAACTTCCCGCGCTGTTTTCCGCGCCGCCGGCCGCGGACGACGACACCCGAACCGCCGGCCAAGGAAACACGTTTGGTGCTGTCGAAGAAGAAACCCGCCGCGGTGGCCACTGGCCTGATGGATCATCAAGCCTACGCGGACGCGTGGCACAAGCTCAACGACCTGCAACGGCAATCGCACGACCTGCAGAAACAGCTCGAGGACTTCCGCTTGCGACGTGACAAGAAGCGCAACAGCCTCGACGATGCTGCCGACGAGCTGCTGAAGTCGGGCAAGTTCCCAACAGCGCCCGGCGCGATGACCGCCGAAATCCAAACCGTCAACGAAAAGCTGGCAGTGGTCAATCGCGCGCTCGAGCTCGCGACCCAGGAGCTCGAGCGGCAGCGTCGCGAAGTCAGCAAGGCGATCTGCCGAGCAGCCCGGCCAGTATATGTCGCAATCGTCGAGAAGATGAAAGGCTCACTGCTGGAAGCGGCCGCGGCCCTCGCCGCTGAAGACCAATTCCGTCGGACATTGATCGACGGCGACGTGGACTTCACCGGCGAGTTACACCCGATGAATTTTCCCGCCGGGGCTTTCGACCTGAACGAATACGACTCGACCATCAGCCGCTGGTTGCGCGAGGCGGCTGAGCATTACCCCGAAGCGAAGTAGGCGAAAGGAAAACGCGCGCGTGACGATTCAGCGCATTGGCATCGAACGGGCAACGGTGTTCTACGGCCAGAACACCAAACGATCGTTGCGCCGGCCGCCCGCTTCGGCGCCCGAAGCGGTTCAGCGACGGTTCCGCGAGTTGCTGCGCGCCGAAGGGATCGAGGATGCTAAGCAACTGTCGCAGGAACGCACGCCGTTGCGTCGCGATCGCGAGTTTCGCGCTTCATTGCCAGTGCAGCCGGCAGTACCCGACACGTCGCGGTACGCGATCACCGGCGCCGCGGCGACGTACGACAATTTGAGCGAAGACTTCGGCAACTGGCGCGAGCGCATTCTTCCCGGCGCGTTCGCTCCCGCGTTGAACAATCGAGCCGCTGACACGATCGCGAACGTTGAGCATCGAAACGATCTGATTCTCGGCCGACGATCCGCCGACACTTTGAAGCTGCTCGACTCGCCGACTGGCCTTGAAGTCCTGATCGAACTGGCGAACACGAGCACCGCGCGGGACACGTTCCTTTCGGTGCAGCGCGGCGACCTGGGCAAAATGTCGTTCGCGTTCGGAGGAAAGATCGAAGAGGAATGGACGATCGAAAATGGGATCGACGTTCGGGTGCTCGTGTCCATCGGCTCATTGTTCGACGTGTCGATCGTCAGCGATCCGGCCTACAGTCAAACGCATTGCGAGATCGCAGAGCGCAGCGCGGCCCGCGGGCACCTGAACCGCCGCCGCCTCGATGCACTACTCTTCGAGCGCCGACACGCAGCGCACCGTCGGCTACGCCGCGCCGAAATCCTCTGCCAAGCCGGCTAATCAAGGCCGCGCCGTTAATACACCATGACCTAGACGCCGCGCGGCGGTGCAGGGCCGACTTGAGCAGCCCTACAGCCTGGGCTCGTTTCTTCCAGTGGCGAACTCGGCCGTCAGTCGGAACACAATTCCATCGCCCATCGGCTGTTCCACCTTGCGGCGGACGTATAAACTCTCGTCCGATCGCAGCGCGGGCGAGCCACTTCGTAGCCCAGAGGGCAGATCGTCGCTCGCTCACCGTGCGCTGGGGTTAATCGCCGTCGATTCGCTCCGGGCAATCTGAACCGAAGGACGACAATGCCTCCGCAACCCACGTATGGACCGCACAATCCCCATCCGCTGTCGCAGATGCGCTCTGAACTGGTCTGGGAAGGAAAGTACGACGAGTTTGGCAATCGCCGCGAGGTGGACGTGTCAGGGCTGTGCATGCCGATGCAGAAGATCGAGACGATCGACCAGCCCCGCGCCGAAGCCGCCGAGGCCGGCGAGCAGCATCTCCTTGCATTTGAGAAGAAAAGCCCCCGCCGCGATGACTTCCGCAATCGGCTGATCTGGGGCGACAACAAGCTTGTGATGGCGTCGCTACTGGCGGAGTTCAAAGGCAAGATTGACTTGATTTACATCGACCCACCATTCGATGTGGGGGCGGATTTTACGATGGACGTGCCGATTGGTAATGGCAAGCAAGTACTGGAAAAAGATCAGTCATTGCTCGAAATGGTTGCTTATCGCGACACCTGGGGGCGCGGGACAGACTCATATTACGCGATGTTGATGGATCGCTTAGTAATCGCTAGGGATCTATTAAGTGACGGCGGAAGCATTTACGTCCATTGCGATCCGCGAGTGAACGCCGGCGTTCGCTTCATACTAGCTGACGTCTTTGGGTCGGATTCATTTCAAAATGAAATCATCTGGCAGCGATCGACAGCCCACAACATGCGAACGAAGGGATATGTGCGGTGCAATGATACAATTCTTTTCTGCACAAGGAGCGATCACTATACGTTTAATGCAGTTTTCACGGAATACAGCGAGGAACAACTCTCCCGGTACAAGCCTGACCAAGATGGTCGGTTATACAAGGCTGAGAATCTGACGTTCTCGACTCGGAGCGGCGCGCGTCAGTTCGAATGGCGAGGCACAAAACCCCCTGAAAACCGTTCATGGGGCGCTTCAAAAGAACAGTTAGAGAAGTGGTGGGCAGAGGGCAGGATTCTCAAAAAGAAGGACGGCACGCCTCGTCTCGATGGCCTCAAGATTTATCTAGATGAAACGAAGGGCGGGAATGCGCTCACGACGAACTGGACAGACATCGACCGAATCGGCAACACGTCCAGCGAGCGGGCGGACTATCCTACGCAGAAGCCCGAAGCGTTGCTTGAACGAATAATCACGGTCTCGTCGAACCCCGGCGATCTTGTTCTCGACTTCTTCGCAGGGTCAGGAACGACGGCTGCAGTCGCGGAAAAAATAGACCGCCGTTGGATAATGGCCGACCTGGGACGCTTTGCCATCCACACGTCTCGCAAGCGGATGATCGAGATTCAACGGGAGCTTCATAATGACGGTCAACCCTACCGCGCCTTCGACGTTTACAACCTCGGCCGGTACGAGCGGCAATGGTGGCAGAAGGAGCGGCTTAAGGGGGCGGACGACGAACATCGGCGGGTTGTGCTGGAGTTCTTCAAGGCCGAGCAGTTGACCAAAACACCTTCGCCGCTGATTCACGGCCGCAAGAATGGTGCGTTTGTCCACGTCGATTCGATCGACTCGGTATTCACGCGCGAGGAAGCATCGGCGCTGGCCAAGGCGGTGGCGGCAGCCGGGGGGCGCGAGTGCTACGCGCTGTCGTGGGAGTTCGAGATGGACCTGCGGCTGGCGCTGGCGGCCATCGAGCAGGAGCTGGGCGTGAAGATCAAGCCGGTGTTCATCCCGCGCGAGATCATGGAAAAGAACTTGAAGGGTACACCACCGTTTTTCGAGATGGCAGTGGTGCACGCCGAGGCAATCGTCCGCGATCGCAAGGCGCACACGGTCGATATCAAGCTGACGAAGTTCTTACCGTCGTTGGCCGAGGTGCCGAGCAAAGAGTTGGACGCGATCCGCGAGCGCGCGCTCACGAGCGGGATGGATTTCATCGATTTCTGGGCAGTCGATTTCGACTGGTCGCCGGGCAAACCATTCAACCACGACTGGCAAGACTATCGCACACGCAAAGACCGAAGCCTGAAGACCGTCAGCGACGCGGCGCACGAGTACCCAAAGCCAGGAAGATACACCGCTTGCGTGAAAGTGGTCGACACGTTTGGCAGCGACACGAGCATTACGGTGCCGGTGGAGGTGTAAGTTGAGCGACGGACTGAACGCGGCGGCGCTCGAGCCGCTGTTCGCCACTTGGGAAGCACCGAACAAGCACCGCGTGAAAGCGGAAAGAACCGGCGAGCCGGCGAAAATCGTCGAGGGACGCCGACCCTCGCCGATTGTGATTGCACAGAACCTGCGCGGCTTGGTGCGCGATTGGCGTGAGGCGTTTTACGCCGGAGCGAGCGAAACGACGCGGCGATTGCTGACGTACTGGTTCGAGGAAAGCCACCGGTCGACATCGCCGGCAGGCGAGGAATTCGAGTTCCGGTACTACTTCTGCCAGCGCGAGGCGGTGGAGACGTTCGTCTATCTCAAGGAAGTGCGCAAGCTCGAACGACTTTCGCAAGTAATCGAGGAGTTCGGCGGCGTTGGTTCCGAAGTTGCTGCGCGCGGCCTGGCGCCGGGCGAAGACGACTGGACGCGCTATGCGTTTAAGCTGGCGACAGGCGCCGGCAAGACGAAGGCCATGAGCCTGGCGATTGTCTGGAGCTACTTTCACGCGCTGCGCGAGAGCGATTCGCCAATGGCTCGACACTTTGTGATGATCGCGCCGAATCTGACCGTGTACGAGCGGCTGAAGGAAGACTTCGCGGATGGAAGGATTTTTGACCGCGATCCTTTGCTTCCCGCCGAGTGGCGCGGCGACTGGAATATGTCGATCGTGCTTCAGGACGAAGCCGGCGGCGCGAGCACGGGCGGGACGCTGTACCTGACGAACATTCACCGTCTCTACGATCTGGAAAAGCGCAAGAAGAAAACCGAGGCGGAATTGCAACCGTGGGCGGGGCCGGCGGTGTCGCGGAGCAAGGCGCTGGACACCGGCGCTGCGCTGCGGGACCGGATTACCGCCCATCGGCGGATCATGGTGCTCAACGACGAAGCGCACCATGTATGGGACCCTGGTTCAAGCTGGAACGAGGCGATCCGGTTCCTGCACGAGACGATCCACGAGCGGACTGGCGGCGGGCTTTCGGCGCAACTGGACTTTAGCGCCACGCCCAAAGGCGATAAGGGGCAGTTGTTCAAGCACATTGTGTGCGACACGCCGCTGGGCGAAGCGGTGGACGCCGG
>DASZPI010000110.1:0-7062 GCA_035550355.1 Pirellulales bacterium | reverse complement strand
GTCCAGCTCGTCGTAGCGCTCCTTTTCGGCCTGGTTGGCGGTGATCTGCGTCGCATGCACGCCGGCAGCCAAAAAGCCCGTCGCGGCCAGGGCGCTAGCGTTTTCCGGCTCGAATTCATCGCCCGCCAGTTGCCAGCGCACGAACGTGTCGTACGGCAGGTCTTGGTTGAGCGCGCGGATCACGAAGTCGCGGTATTGATACGCGTGCGGCCGATCGTAGTCCTGCTCGTAGCCGTGGCTCTCAGCGAATCGGGCAAGGTCCAACCAATATCGTGCCCAGCGCTCACCGTACTCGGGACGATCGAGCAGCTTATCAAGGAGTGCTTCCCAGGTGAGCGATGAACCGTCGGCGGCAAAAGCTTCGACCTCGTCGGGCGTTGGCGGCAAGCCAAGCAGGTCGAAATACGCGCGGCGCACCAGCGTGCGACGATCCGCCACCGGGTTCCCGTGCAGCCCTTGCTCTGCGAATCCTTTGGCAATGTACTGGTCGACCGGCGTGCGGCACCACGAATCGTCTGTTTGCGTCGGCGGCTCGGCTTCGCTCAACGGCTGATAGGCCCAATGCTTGCGTTCTTCGTCAAGGTTGATCGTGCGTTTCGACGCTTTGCTGGCCGGCGCGTCGTCGCGCGGATCGGGCGCTCCGAGCTCGACCCAGTGTCGCAGCGCGGCGATTTCCTGCGCGCCGAGCTTTCCCTTCGGCGGCATTTGAACTTCTTCGTCGTCGCGAAACTCGACCGCGCGCACCAGCAAGCTGTGCTCAGGATCGCCCGGCGAAATCACCTCGCCCGAGTCGCCGCCTTTCTGCCAGCCCGGTCGGCTGTCGAGCAGCAACCCTCCTTGCAGCACCTTGGCCTGAGCGGAGTGGCATTCGTAACAGTGGGCCGCCAACAGTGGGCGGATGGTTTGCTCGAAGTAAGCAACGTGGTCGGCCGACGGCGCCGACTTTTCGGCGGCGCGCGCTGCTACAGCGGCTAACAACACGCCGGCCATCACGATCGACAGGCAAGTGCGCAACATGGTGGCGCTCTAGGCGATGATTTCGTTGATCACGCGTCCGCCGACATCGGTCAGCCGGAACTCGCGTCCTTGGTAACGGAACGTGAGCCGTTCATGATCGATGCCCAGCAATCGCAACACGGTGGCGTTGAGATCGTGCACGTGCACCGGCTGCTCGGCTGGCGAGAAGCCAAGCTCATCGGTCTTGCCGTAGCTGACGCCCGGCTTGATCCCACCGCCAGCCAACCACATGGTGTACGCATCTTTGTGATGGTCGCGTCCGGGGCGGGTCGAGGCGCCGTCGCCCGAGATGCCCTGCCGCAGCGGCGTGCGTCCGAACTCCGCACCCCACACCACCAGCGTGTCCTCAAGCAGCCCGCGTCGCTTAAGGTCCTTGACCAGCGCCGCCATGGGACGATCGACGTCTTTGCACTTGGCCGGCAGCCGCCGCGCCAGATCGCCATGATGGTCCCAGTCAGAATCGTACAACTGCACGATCCGCACGCCGCGCTCGATCAATCGGCGCGCCAGCAGGCAGTTGTTCGCGAACGACGCCTTGCCCGGTTCGGCTCCGTACAGTTCGAGCGTCTCGGCGTTCTCGCTGCCGATGTCCATCAGCTCGGGCACCGAGGTCTGCATGCGGAACGCCATCTCGTACTGGCTAATCCGCGTCGCGATCTCCGGATCGCCGACGTCGGCTAGTTGGGTTTGATTCAGCTCGCGCACCGCGTCGAGCACGCGCCGTCGATCGGCCATGCTGTGCCCCTCAGGATTCGAGAGGAACAAGACCGGATCGCCGGTGGAGCGGAATTGGACGCCCTGATACACGCTCGGCAAAAAACCCGACGACCACAAGCTGGTACCCGCTCCGCCCGGAGGCCCCGAGAGCAGCACCACATACGCGGGCAGATCGCTTGTCTCGGAACCCAGGCCGTACGTGAGCCACGAACCGACGCTCGGCCGGCCGCCGCGCCCGAAACCGGTGTGCAAGAACATTTGCGCCGGCGCGTGATTGATTTCCTCGGTGTGCACGGTGCGAACCACGGCCAACTCGTCGGCCACGGTCGCCAAATTCGGCAGCAGCTCGGACATTGCTTGCCCGCTCTGGCCATGGCGGGCAAATCTGAACGTCGAGCCGGCGAGCGTCATCTTGCCGCCGATGAATGCAAAACGCTTGCCTTTGAGCAGCTCGGCGGGGCATTCTTCGCCGTCGCGCTCGGCCAGCACCGGCTTCGGGTCGAACATGTCCAACTGCGAAGGCGCCCCGATCAGGTGCAAATAGATGATCCGCTTGGCGCGCGGCTTGAAATGCGGCTTGCGCGGTGCGAGCGGGTCGCCGAGCGGCGCCACGGGCGTGGCGGCGTGCGTGGGCTGCTGCCCAAGCAGCGACGCCAACGCGATCGCTCCCAGGTTCAAGCCCGAGTGCTGAAAAAACTGACGGCGGCTTAGATCGCGCAGCGATGCATGGATCGGCGGCATGGCAATCATCCCTTCGTGATCATCTCGTCCAGGTTCATCAGCGCCGTAGCAATCGAGTACCAGGCAACAAAGTCGGCCGGTGCGATCGTGGACGGCAGATCGGCGCCCTTGAGCAGCCGCTCGGCATGTGCCGGATCGCGGCTGGCGGCCATTCGTTGCGCCTCGAACAATCGGCGCAGAGTTTCGAGCTCGTCGCCACGCGGAGCGCGAGCAAGGCAAAGTTGAAATGCGTAGCGTAGCTGGCCATCGAGATCGTCGTTCGCCCGATCGGTCACCACGCGGCGGGCCAGGGCAATCGAGGCCTCGACATACACCGGGTCGTTGAGCAATGTCAGGGCCTGCAGCGGCGTGTTCGAGCGCGACCGGCGCAGCTTGCAAGCCAAACGAGCGGTCGCATCGAAATTGACGAAACTCGGATACGGCGATCCGCGCTTCAACACCACGTACACGCCACGGCGATATTTCTCGTCGCCCGGACTGACGACGTAATCGACCTTCGCTCCACCGACTTTTGTCCACAGCCCGTCGGGCTGGTACGGCTTGATCGGCGGCCCGCCGTGCTTGACGTTCAACAGGCCCGCCGCGGCCAGCGCGTTGTCGCGAATCATTTCGGCATCCATACGAACGCGCGGTCCGCGCGCATACAGCAGATTTTGATCGTCGGCAGCCAGCAGCTCGGGAGTGAGCCGCGAGCTTTGCCGATACGTGGCGCTGGTGACGATGGTTTTCAGCAATCGCTTCATGCTCCAGCCGGTGTCCATGAACTCGACGGCCAACCAATCGAGCAGTTCAGGGTGCGTCGGCGCCTCGCCCTTGATGCCAAAATCCTCAACCGTGGTCACCAGACCGTGCCCAAACAGCTCGGCCCACCAACGATTGACGGTTACGCGGGCCGTCAGCGGGTTTTGCCGATCGACCAACCAGCGCGCGAGCGCCAAGCGGTCGCGACCTTCAAGCGATCCCGATTGCAGCACTGCGGGCACGGCTGGCTCGACCGCCATCCCGGGCGTGCGGAAGTCGCCGCGCATGAACACGGCAGTCGATCGCGGCGTGTTCTCTTGCATCACCAGCGTTTCGCGTTTGGGAATCGCTTTCAGGCGATCGTCCAATTTGCGCCGCTTGGCTTCCAGGCTGGCGACAATCTTGTCGTCCGCAACGCGATAGTCGACGAGTTTTTTCACATGCCCGGGCTTTCGCTTTTCGGGCGACAGCCGCAGGATCTTCACGATCTCGTCGGGAACCGCTTTCGCACGCGGGTCGCCGGTCATTGCCGATAGCCGCAGGCGGCCGATCGTGCGCCCGGCGCCAAACTTTTGGACGAGCGTGAACGTGAACGTCGCCCCGTCGGCGCTGCCAACTGGCTGGGCTGTGGTGAAGGTCGCTTCGTGCGGCTGATGAAATTTGCCGCCGATGGCCCAGGCGGTTTTCGGATCGTCGTCGATTGCGCCCGCCACGTCGTAGTTGGCCTGTGAATAGTCGGCCTTGGCCGTGGCGAACTTCACCGGTCGAGGATTCTTTTCGTCCGCCGCAGCCTGCGTCAGGCTGAACGTGTTCAATACGAAGTTCGGCCGCTCGGCGTCGCCGCGCCCTGGACCGTTGCCGGGCAACGAAGGATCGGTCAGGGCTTCCAACTTGAATGCGGTAATGTTCGTAAGATCGGTCTTGACCGTGACGGTGTAGGTGTCGATATCCGGAGGGTCGTCGACCAGCAGCACCGAGTTGTCGTCCAACATTTTGAACGGCGCACCACCCGAGGAGTCGAAGTCATCGATCTCGAGCACGTGCGTCTCCGCTTCGGTGGCCAACGCCTCGCGGAGCTCGCTTTCCCAAGTGACCATCGATCCTTCGAGCGCCTTACGGCGCGTCGTGACTTCCTTATCCATCTCGGCCATGGCCCGGCTAAGCTCGGTGCGTTCGGCATCGTGCTCAGGATCGGCCAGCGGCATTTTTGGACCTAAAAAGCGGATCGAGCCCGGAACATTCGGATTCGAACGGTCAGCTTCGAGCGCCGTGTTGTTGAAAAAAGCGAACAAGCCGTAGTAATCGCGCTGTGTGAAGGGATCATATTTGTGGTCGTGACACTGGGCGCATTCGATCGTCGATCCCAGCCAAACCGCCGCAGTCGTGTTCACGCGGTCGATGATCTGGTTGGTCCGTGTCTCCTCGGGATCAGAACCAGCCTCGACATTGGTCGGCGCGCAACGATGGAAACCCGTGGCGATGCGCTGCGCCTCGGTGGCATCAGGTAGCAGATCGCCCGCTAATTGCTCGACGGTGAATTGGTTGAACGGCATGTCGGCATTGAGGGCGTCGATTACCCAGTCGCGATAGGCCCAAATCGGCCACAGATCGTCGCGCTGGAAGCCGTGCGAATCGGCATATCGTGCGGCATCAAGCCAGGGGCGTGCCCAGCGCTGACCAAATTCCGGCGCTGCCAGCAGACGTTCGACCAGCCGCTCGTAGGCACCGGCCTTGCGGTCGGCGACGAACTCGGCAACGGCTCGGGGGGACGGTGGAATGCCGATCAAATCCAGATACAGGCGGCGGCAAAGGATTGCTGGATCGGCTTCAGGGGCTGGTGCCAGCCCCTCCGCCTCGAGCCGGGCGAGTACGAAGCGGTCGATGGAGTTCTTGGGCCAGTCGGCATTCGAGCTGGCCGGCGGTCGCGGACGCTCGGGCTTCACGTAGGCCCAATGGGGAGCTTGCTCAACGGTCCGCGGCCATGCCGCGCCCGAATCGATCCAGCGTTGAATCGTGCGGACCTCGGCGGCGGTCAGCTTCGCGCCGCGTGCCGGCATGACGGCATCGTCTTCCTTGGGCAGAATAACGCGCCGGTACAGTTCGCTGCGGTCGGCATGGCCGGGGACGATCGTCTCGCCGCTGTCGCCGCCAGCCAGAGCCGCGTCGCGTTGGTCGAGCCGCAGGCCTCCTTCCTGTTTGTCGGGCCCGTGACATTCGACGCAGGAACGCCGCAGGATCGGAAATACGTCGTGTGCAAAATCGACCGTCGGCGCTGGCTTGGCCTTTGCAGTGTTTTTCGCGGCTCTCGATGGCTCGCCTTGCGGCGCGCCATAGAGCGTCAGCGTACCAAGCCCCAAGCCGAACATCATGGCAAACAACACGTGCCACTTCATCGCGCAAGTCCCCGAGCGTGTCGATCAAATCCCCGGGGGACAGCCACCGCAGGAGGGAGGACGGTGCTGGAGTTCGCGGCCGGTAAGTTATGATCCATCAAATCAATCGTGGCCGAAAAAGTCAAGCAAAACACGCGATACCGGACATCAACCATGGTCCGCTGTGCGGAATGCGGAATTGAGTCGGAGGCGTCGGGAGCATTTTCGGCTGATTGGGGCGTTTTGGACGCGCCGCCTGGTCTGTCCCAACGGTTAGCTTGCGGATCGGCGTCGTTTTGAGGGCCGAAATTTTGCGCTGCTTGCAGCGTTGAGCGTCTTCGGACCGGCGATCGTGATCTTCGGACCGGCCAGACACTCGGTCGATGACGAGGCGGTCTTGCTGCTCGCCCATGGATGACATCTGTCGCGGCGACCCGCGGCACAACGCTGGTCGAACTTGGACAGCCCGCGGCGGGCAGCCAGATGCTGGATCGTGCCACGAAGTCCGATCCGCACTGCGCCTGGATCGATCGCACCGTGCGCGCGGTCAGTTGTGCCACCGCCGATCTAAATCTCGATCGAGCGGAGCGAAACCCACCGAACTCGCGTGAACCCGGTTCCAGATGGGCAGCGAACTCGGTGCCCGCATCCGACTAGCGCACCACAAACTGGTCGGCCATGTGCTCGATCGTCCGCACCGCTTCAGCGACCAGCCGATTGGGTTTCAGGCACATGAAAATGCAAAACGCGAGAATCATCGCCGTCTCCAGCGTAGTCAGGCCAGCTTCGTCTCGCAAAAAAGCTTTCAATAGCCGCTTGGTCATAAGTCCTGCCCTCTGACCGCACTCGCTTTTCGCCATAAGTAAGACCACCGATACTCTAAGTCCGCGATTGTCGACGCGAACCGCGCGGGATAGTCGAATTCCTCGCAGCCGACCGATATTTGGGCCAGATCGTATCGATCGCGCCGATTGAATAAGCGCGATCCCGCGCGATGTTGATGGGCACGCCCGAATTACTTTCGCCAAAAACGACCGGCGGATGGCCACGTCCTGTCTACAGGATTATTCGTTGCAGAGTCGTGCATGAAATATCGCTAGCTGCGGGTCGAACTGTTCGACATAGAACGCAACTCGCATCCGCCGATCAAGGCTTGAAATGTCTCGGTGATAGCAGACTTTGGCTCTCCGATTGATCTTGCCTGAACACGTGATGATTAGCTTGAATGTCCTGTCGATTGCGACCAGCCATGACGAACCGTCCCGGGGGACGGTGCATCGATCGTCGAAATACTCACAGGTTAAAAAAAAACGCATGAGCCTCCGATTCTCGGGTTTCGCAGCCGCCGCCTTAGCATTTGCAGTTACGCTCCTTTGTGGCAGGTGTTGGGCCGTTTTTGACCAGCTTGGTCCCTCGGCGGACGAGTGGAAATTGAAGTACGACGTGAAGGTGAACGCAACCGACGGCGACATGC
>DASZPI010000109.1:0-2235 GCA_035550355.1 Pirellulales bacterium | reverse complement strand
TTGCAGGGCAAGCGATCGAGCAACTGCCGCAGTCGGGCCAGCAACAGGGGTAGCACCTGCTCTTCGTTGTAAACCGGAAACACCAGCGATAGCAGGTCGAGCGAGCGGGTCATACACGCCTCCAATGCGAACGTTGCGGCTCGGTCCCTGAGCCGCCGCCTGCGGTGAAATGCAAGGCGGCATGGTATGCGACACGGCCACCTGACAAAAGGCCGCTTGGCGCTCGTAACCCTTACGTTTCACTCATAAACCCACTTCGTCACCCACGGGTCGCGGGTCTCGGATTGGAAGGTGCGGACTTGCTCCTGCATTTCGGCCAGCCGCGATGCATGCTGCGGATCGCCGGCCAGGTTGTGCGTCTCGCCCGGATCGGCCTCCAGATCGTACAGCTCGTGCCGGGGCCGCTGGAGATAATCGCGTTGACGCCGCAGCCCGTACATCGGGTCACCGTCGCGCTTCAAGGCCGCCTGCCAGGTGCGCGAAGCGTACAGGTCGCTGGCAAACGGGTACGGCAACGGATGCGCGATGTTGAAAATGTACTTGTACCGCCCGTCGATCAGCGTGCGCATCGGATAGTACATTGTGATCTCGTGGAACGTGTGCGACAGGAACACGCGGTCCCAACCGTCGGGGTGCTGCTGCTCGATGATGCCGAGCATCGAGCGGCCGTCGAACGGTGGCCGTGCCGCTTGCTTGCCTTTGCCGACGCGTGGCGGCGCGCTGGCGCCGGCATACTCGATGATCGTCGGTGTCAGGTCGGCCCAGGTGACGCGCGCATCGCTGGTGATGCCGCGCGCCTGCTGGCCGGGCAGCTTGACGATCAATGGCAGGTTCACGCCCGGTTCGTAGTGCGTGGTCTTGGCCCCTGGGAAGGGTGGGCCGTTGTCGCTGAGGAAGAAGATCAGCGTGTCGTCGTAATGGCCGGTCGCCTTGAGCACGTCGACGAGCGCGCCCACTTTTTGATCGAGCCGCGCGATCGCGCCCAAGAATTGCGCCCATTCCTGGCGCGCTTCGGGCAGATCGGGCAACCAGGCTGGCAAGGCTACGTCGTCCGCCGAGTAAGCGTGTGGCTTGATGCCCGGTTCGTCGCCGGTGTTGTGGAAGCCCGAGGGATCGTTGGCTCGATGCGGCTCGGTGGGACAGTAGTACAAGAAGAACGGCCGCGGGTCGTCTTCGGCGATGAACGACCAGGCGCTCGCGGCCATGGCGACCTCGGTCGGCGCATCGTTGCGGTTCTTCTTGCCGCCGTTGTAGGCATCGAAATGGTAGACCTTCTCGGGAGCGACGTGATACTTGCCGACTGAGCAGGTGCGATAGCCGGCCCGCGACAATAGAACCGGCAACGTGAGCACGTTGTCGTAGGTGCTGAAGTGCCCTTCCCCGTGCTCGTGGCCGTAGTGCGCGATGGCATGGTTGTACTGCCCGGTGAGAATCACGCTGCGGCTGGCACTGCAACTGGCCGTGGTGCAGTAGGCGCGTGTGAAACGCGTGCCATCGGCGGCCAGACGATCGATGTACGGCGTCTTCGACAACGGATCGCCGTAGCAGCCCAACTGAAAGCCAAGATCGTCGGCGACGATCACGACAACATTTTTCGCCGGTGCGGCCAACAACTCGCCGGCGAACACGGCGATGAACGCAACAAGGAGAACACGGATCATAGCGAGCAACCCGAGAAAAGGAGGTGCGGGATAAACGCCATTGTGAGTCGACCGTCGCACGGCGTCTAGGCAGTGACATTCGCCGGGACGCGCAACAAACATCGAGCGCGCAGCGCGGCACGCATGCCGCGCTGCGGCTCGAAAGGTTCACGCAACAAACTTTGTCGCCGGGCTGTTTGGCAGCCGAGGCGTTCTTGTTTGGGGATGTGTCTGCTTGCCGACGGGGCTGGTCAGGCCCGCGGCAAGCGCCTCGGCTGCGTTGCACAGTCGCGCGGCGCTCGGGACGCCCGGTGAACGGGGTCGTTCAGCAGGCCGGGAGGAAATCGCACACGGCGCCCGTGGCTCCGACGATTTCCTGGAACCCCCAGCCCTCGACCTATCGTACCGGCTCGCAGACAGCAACTGGCGGCAGAGTAGTAGCTAGTGGCTAGTTGCTAGTTGCTAGGGGAGCATGCTTGCCCCTGGCCCCTATTCCACTGGCCTCTTGCTTGCCGCCCGGGTGATGCTCGCGACTAGCGCCCCCGTTGGCGCCACGTTCGTGGGCCGGGCGTTCCAAGAACCGACGCCTTGCCCA
>DASZPI010000108.1:0-2343 GCA_035550355.1 Pirellulales bacterium | reverse complement strand
TTGGCCCGATCCTGCACGACGCGCGTGACATCGGTATCGGCGGGGCCGCCATTGGGCGGGTTGTACTTGAAGCCGCCGTCTTCGGGCGGATTGTGCGAAGGGGTGATCACGGTGCCGTCGGCCAGATGCTCGCGGCGATCGCGGTTGTAGGCCAGGATGGCCCGCGAGACGACCGGCGTCGGAGTGGGCAGGTCGTCGCGCTGGATGATCGTCTCGGTGTCGTTGGCGGCGAGCACCTCGAGCGCCGTGCGCTGGGCGGCGGCCGACAGAGCGTGCGTATCGCTGCCCAGGTAAATCGGACCGTCGATCTTCTGCGTCCGGCGGTACTCGCAGATGGCCTGGGTGATGGCCAGAATGTGCGCCTCGGTGAACGTGCCGTTGCCCGGTGTGCCGCGGTGGCCGCTGGTGCCAAAGGCGACGCGCTCGGCAGCGATCGCCATGTCGGGCCGCCGCTCGTGGTACTCGCGCTCGAGCTTCGCGGGATCGATCAAAATTTCTTTCGGCGCGGGCCGTCCGGCGCCGGGAGCGATGGCCATCGTGTCGTTCCTAGGATGAAAAAGCCACAGTGTCACGGAGACACAGCGCGAAGCTCACGCTTGCAAGTCGAAGCATTCCGCTGGTCTCGGCGCCTCGGTGTCGGTGCGATTCATGTCCGCACCGCTATCTTAGATGCGCGGCGCAGTTCCACAAGCGGATCACCGGCTCGGTGCGATCGTGATCGTAGCCGACGATGCTCAGGCTTGCGGTGCCAAGCCACAGGCACTGGCCGAACTGCGCGGGCTGGGCGAGCCAGCGCGCGGCGAGCATCCGCAGAAAGTGCGCGCTCGAAAACAGCAGCGAGTCGGCGTCGATCGAACGCAGGCGCGCCACGACGCGATCGGCACGCTCGCGCACGGCTGCGACCGATTCGCCGCCCGGCGCGCCGTTGCGGAAGACATTCCAGTCCGGATCGCCGGCGCGGATCTCAGCAGTGGTTTTCCCTTCGTAGTCGCCGTAGTTCCATTCCACCAGATCGGCGTCCAGCTCGGCGCGGTCGCCGAATCCGGCCAGGTCGCAGGTCTCGCGCGCTCGGCGCAAGGGGCTGCAAAACACATGCGCAAAGGCTTGTCCTTGCAGCCGTGCGCCCAGTGCCTTCGCATTTTCACGTCCTCGATCGGTCAACGGCAGGTCGGTCAATCCCGTATGCTGGCCGCTGGCCGACCAGGTCGTCTCGCCGTGGCGACAGAGAAAGAATTGCGGCAGTTGGTCGCTCATGCCTTGTGCCTTTCGTTCGCTGCGCGATCGAGCACGCACCGCTGCACCTGGCGCAGAATCATCAGCTCCTCGTCGGTCTTGATGACGCGCACCGTCGCGCGGCCGCCCTCGGCAGAAATCACGGCGGCGTTGGCCCGATTGCGGCTGGGATCGATGACGATGCCCAGGCAGTCGAGACCGGTGCAAATTGCAGCCCGCACGTCGGGAGAGTTTTCGCCAATGCCGCCCGCAAACACCAGCGTGTCGAGCCCGCCCAGGGCTGCGACCAGGGCGCCAATCCACTTGCGCGCGGAGTAACAGAAGATGTCGATCGCCTCGGCGGCGCGATCATCGGTCGTGCGCGCCGCTTGCAATTGGCGCATGTCGGCAGACGTGTCGGAGAAGCCGAGCAGGCCCGATTGTCGGTTCACCAACCGGTCGAGTTCTTCGAGGCTCAGCTGGTGCTCACGCAGCAAGTAAATCATCAGGCCCGGGTCCAGGTCGCCCGACCGCGTGGCCATCACCAGTCCCGCAGTCGGGGTCATGGCCATCGTCGTGTCGATGCATTGCCCCTGGTGCACGGCAGCCATGCTTGCGCCGGCGCCAAGATGCGCGAGCACCACGCGGCCCCGTGCCGCTGCATTGCCGGCGACCTTGGCGAGCTCTTCGATCAAGTACGCATACGAGAGCCCGTGAAACCCGTAGCGGCGCACGCCCGCCGATTGGTACTTGCGCGCGATGGGCAAGGTTTGGGCAACGCGCGGCAGGTTGTGGTGAAACGCGGTGTCGAAGCAGGCGAGCTGCGGCACGCCGGCGAGCCGTTCGCGGCAAGCTTCGATGATGGCAATTTCGGCCGGCAAATGCTCGGGAGCCAGCGGAGCGATTCGCTTCAGCTCGGCAACGATTTCCGGGGTGATCCGCTGGGGCTCGGCAAAACGCGGTCCGCCGTGCACGATGCGATGTCCGATAGCGGCGATCGTTGCCCCGGGAAGGTGCTGCCGGAGATCATCGAGCACGCGCTGAAAATCATCGAGGCCCGAGCCTTCGACCTTTGCGGTCCACAACCGTTGGCCGGTGCTGTCGACAGCGAACGCGGCCGACTTGATGGTC
>DASZPI010000107.1:0-2703 GCA_035550355.1 Pirellulales bacterium | reverse complement strand
TGGAGATCGCAGCATGCCGCGGCTCGCCGGCTCTGCGCGTTGTGTCTTGCTGATCACGATGGCCGGTGCGCTGTCGTTGTTGGCATCGCATGCGTCGTTTGCCGCGGCCAAGCGCGACAACCGCCCGCTGCACGCACGGATCGACGCCCTGGTCGAAAGCGCCGCCATGGGCCCGCTGGCCGCACCGGCCGACGATGCCGAGTTCGTCCGCCGCATCTATCTCGACCTGGTCGGCATGATTCCCACGGTCGATGAAGTGCGTGCATTTATCGACGATTCCGCGGCCGACAAGCGCGCCCGGCTGATCGACCGTTTGCTCGCCTCGCCCGAGTTCGCACGGCACATGATGCACACGTTCGATGCGATGCTCATGGAGCGGAGGACCGACAAGTACGTCACGGCGCCCGACTGGCAAGCTTACCTGTATCAATCATTCCTGGCCGGCAAGCCGTACGACGCGCTGATGCGCGAGCTGCTGGTGGTCGACGGGGCGGAGCCGGCGACGCGCCCGGCGGCAAAGTTTTTGCTCAACCGCGAATGCGAGCCGCACGCCGTCACGCGCGACGTGGGACGCATGTACTTCGGCATGGATCTGACCTGCGCCCAATGCCACGACCATCCAGTGGTCGAAGAATACGTGCAAGACCGGTACTACGGCCTGCAAGCGTTTCTGGTCCGCACCAGCTTGTTCAACGACAAGAAGGCAAAGACGACGGTGATCGCCGAGAAGGCCGACGGCGAAACCAACTACAAGTCGGTATTCACCGCAGAGTCGCTCGACCGCGTGCCGCCGCGCGTCCCCTTGGGCGCGGCGATGGTCGAGCCGGCGATCGAAAAGGGCCAGGAATACGTCGTTGCTCCCGCAAAGGATGTGCGCGGCGTGCCAAAGTTCAGTCGTCGCGCCGAGTTGGCGCGCCTGGCAACCGACGGGCACTGTGCGACATTTAATCGCAACGCGGCGAACCGGCTGTGGGCGCACATGCTGGGCCGCGGCATCGTGCATCCGCTCGACTACCATCATTGCGACAATCCGCCCTCGCATCCCGAGCTATTGGCGCTGCTGGCCGACGAGCTTCGCGCCGCGAACTACGATGTTCGCGAGTTTTTGCGCGAGGTGGCGCTGTCGCAGGTTTATCAGCGGTCGTGTGTGCCACCGGCCATGCGGTCCTGGCAGCCCGGCGATCTGAAAACCGTCGTCGCCCGACAGAAGACGAACGTTGCCCGAGCAAGCAAGCAGTTGGCCCAGGCCGAAAAGCGTGCCGAGGCCGCCGCGGCCGCGCTGCACAACGCCACGGAAAAATCAGCATCGCTCGAGCAAGGCCGCGATCGGGCTCGCAGCGCGCGCGCCACGGCAACCATTCAGCTGGCGGTCGCCACGGCTCGCTTCGAGGAAGCGCAACAACTGCTCGAGTTGAGCGCGCTCGTCGAGCACGATCGTGTCGAGGCACAACGGCGCTGGGATACGCTCGTTGAGCGCTGGACGAACCAGTTTCAGATCGGTCGGCTCAAACCGCTCGCGCCTGAAGCGTTGGCTATCAGCCTGATGCAAGCGACCGGCTACTTGGAGGCCCAACGAGCTGCGGCGCGAAAAGCGATTGCCGACAAGCCGCCGTCAGAACTGACTCATGCCGCCGCGGCCGATCGCCCGACCGTCGAATCGCAACTCATTGAAGCCCGGACCTACGAAGCGATCCGACGCTCGTTGACCACGTTTGTGTCGTTGTACGGCGGGCTGCCTGGCGAGGACTTTGCCGCTTCGCTGGACCAGGCGCTGTTCTTTGGCAACGCGGGCGTGATCGACGGCTGGATCAAGGCGACGCCAGCGAACCTGGCCGATCGCTTACAGAAAGCGACGACCGATCGCGCGTTGGCCGAGGAACTGTATTTGAGCGTCTTTGCGCGAATGCCCAGCGAGGACGAGCGAGCCCGGGTGCGGCAGTATCTCGAATCGCGGAAAAAAGACCGGCCTCTCGCGATCGAAGAAATGATTTGGGCGTTACTGTCGAGCAACGAGTTTCGTTTCAACCACTGACCAGGAGCGTTGCCATGCGATGCCGCTACGCCTGTGGGACCGCTGAGCATGTCGCCTCGCGTCGCACGTTCTTATCGGGGCTCGCGGCAGGGTTTGGCGCCGCCGCCGGGATTGCCGCTGCGCCCAGCGTCGTACAATCGGCGGTCGCCTCGCAGCTTGCCGGATCGCAGAAGCGAATTCTCACCGTGTTCCTTCACGGCGGCCTAAGCCAGCTTGAATCGTGGGACCCGAAGCCGAACACCGACACCGGCGGACCGTTTCGCGCCATCCCGACCAGCGTGCCGGGCGTTCACATCAGCGAGTTGTTGCCGCTGACGGCCCGACAGATGCATCGCCTGGCCTTGGTGCGCGGCATCAACACGCGTAACAATTCGCATGGAACCGGTCAGTACGAAATGTGCACCGGCCACAAAAAAAGTCCCGCGGCCGATTACACGCACCTGGGCGCCATGGCGGCGAAGCTACTCACTCCCGACCGGTTTCCATTGCCTGGACATGTGTTGATCAAGGCGGGCGGCAGTGGCAACGCGGGCCCTGCCTGGTTGGGCCCACGCTACGCGGCGGTCACGCTCGAAGAGGGTCAACCTCCGACCCACACGACGCGCCCCACAACGTTGGCCGAAGCCACCGACCTGCGCCGCAATGCGTTCCGTAGCGCGGCGAACGATCAG
>DASZPI010000106.1:0-7129 GCA_035550355.1 Pirellulales bacterium | reverse complement strand
TGGGCAAGGCGTCGGTTCTTGGAACGCCCGGCCCACGAACGTGGCGCCAACGGGGGCGCTAGTCGCGAGCATCACCCGGGCGGCAAGCAAGAGGCCAGTGGAATAGGGGCCAGGGGCAAGCATGCTCCCCTAGCAACTAGCCACTAGCCACTGTTCTGCCGCCAGTTGCCGTCTGCGAGCCGGTACGATGGGTCGAAGGCTGGGGGGTTCCAGGAAATCGTCGGAGCCACGGGCGCCGTGTGCGATTTCCTCCCGGCCTGCCAGAAGACCCCGATCACCGGGCGTCCCGAGCGCCGCGTGACTGCGCAGTGCAGCCGAGGCGCTTGCCGCGGGCCTGACCAGCCCCGTTGGCAAGCACATACATCCCCAAACAAGAACGCCTCGGCTGCCAACCAGCCCGGCGCCAAAGTTTGTTGCGTGAACCTTTCGAGCCGCAGCGCGGCCGCGTGCCGCGCTGCGCGCTTGGTCGCGTCGTTACTGGTCGCAGGTTTCAGCATCGGATATGCTAGCGCCGATCGATCTTTCCTTATCCCTTGTCGAAAGACTTTGCGAATGCGCTGGCAGCAATTGGCCGACAACTCCACGCTGTTCGTGCTCGGCGCCCTGGCACTCGGGGTGCTGGGGCTGGCGTTTTTGTTTCTGTTTTTGGTCTATGGCAGCCTGTGGTTCCAGGCGTACATGTCGAATGCCCGGGTCAGCCTGTTCAGCCTCGTCGGCATGAGCCTGCGGCAGGTCGATGCCCGCGTGATCGTGCGCTCGAAGATCATGGCCATGCAGGCGGGCATCGGCAACGATCCCACGACCGGCATCACCACGCGCCGGCTCGAGGCGCATTACCTGGCCGGCGGCAACGTGCCGGGGGTGATTCGGGCGATCATCGCTGCGCATCGCGCCGACATCGATTTGGACTTCGATCGCGCGGCGGCCATCGACCTCGCGGGGCGCGACGTGCTCGATGCCGTGCAGACGAGCGTCAACCCGAAGGTGATCGATTGCCCCGAGCAAAAATCGGCCAAGACGACGCTCAGCGCCATCGCCAAGAACGGCGTCGAGCTGAAGATTCGCGCCCGGGTCACGGTGCGCACCAACATCAAGCAACTGATTGGCGGCGCGACGGAAGAGACCGTGATCGCGCGCGTTGGCGAAGGGATCATTACCGCCATCGGCTCGAGCGAGACGCATCTCGAGGTGATGGAAAACCCGAACGTGATCAGCAAGGCGGTGCTCGACCGCGGGCTCGATGCCCAGACCGCGTTCGAGATCGTGTCGATCGACATTGCCGATATCGACGTCGGCGAGAACATCGGCGCGCGGTTGCAGGCCGACCAGGCCGAGGCCGACACGCGTGTGGCCCGCGCCCGGGCCGAGGAGCGCCGGGCGATTGCGATCGCGAAAGAGCAGGAGATGCGGGCAAAAACGGCCGAAAACCGGGCCCACGTGGTGATGGCCGAAGCCGAAGTGCCTAAAGCGATTGCGTCGGCGTTTCGCGAGGGAGACCTCGACGCGCAGCGCATGAAATAACGCGGTCGGCGCGCACGGAACGTTCGACAAATTGTCGCAGGCACGGTAGGCTTGGATGAGCTACATCCTCGCTGGAGTGCGTCGCATGCCACGCGTTTTCAAGAGACTTCGATCGGTCGCCGTGATCGCGGCCCTGGGTGCGCCCTTGGGCTATCCTCGGGCGGCGTTTGCCGACGAAACCGAGGCGAAGCCGGCGGCGTTATCAACTCCCGTTGCCGAGGCGACGGTTCGCCAGTGGATCAAAGAGCTCGACGCCGACCGATTCGAAGTGCGCGATCGCGCGCAAAGCGCGCTGACCGAGGCGGGGTACCTGCCGGGCAATGCGCCGATCGTGGTCGCAGCGTTGATCGATGCCGCGCGTCACGGCAGCTTGGAAGTGACGATGCGGACCATGAACGTTCTGCAGGACTTGTACGAATCGTCGGCGCCGCCGACCCGCGAGGCGGCGCGCGAAGCGCTGCTCGAGCTTGCGCGTTCGGACAACAAGGCGCTCGCGGCGAAGGCAGCGGCGATTGTGCAGCCCAATGGCGCCGACGCCGCCAGCCCGCTGGGCATACCGGGCATGGTGCCCGCCCCGGCCATTGTGCATCGTGGCGCGAACTTTCAGATCAACTTCGGCGGCATGGGCGGGCACGTCGTGCAGTTTCAAGCGATGGGCAACGGCGAACGAACGGCCCACGTGGTTGAGAACGGCCGCACGATCGATCTGAAGGAAGACGCCAACGGCATTCGCGTCAGCGTAACGGAAAAGGTGAAAGGCAAGGACGAGACCAGGCTGTTCGAGGCGAAGGATGCCGAAGAGCTGAAAAAGCGTCATCCGGCAGTCTACCAGCTTTATCAGCAGCACCTGGCCGGCAAGGGCAATGGCAACATGCTCATCATCGGCGGCGGTGCGAACGTGGTGATTGGTCCGCCGGGAGTGGCCCAACTACAGCAACCGCAAATTGGGCCGCAACAGAACCTGGCCGGCGAACTCGCCGCGTCGGGCCGTGATTTGGAAGCCGCGGCAAAGCGGCTGCGTCAGCACATCGATTCGGGCAAAGTGCCGGAATCGCAGCGGGCCGCAGCGCTGGAAAAGCTGCAAGCGATGCAAAAGCAGCTCGGCGAGCTCGAGAAGCAAATCGGGCAGTGAGCAAAATCGGGCAGTGAGCAAATCGGGCGGTCGCCTGTCGAGCGGTCGCCCGTCGAGACGCGCTTTGCCCGCAACGGTGTCGCGAGACGCTTGGCCTTAGCCGCCGCGCGCGAAGGGGCGATTTGTCAGAAAGCTGCGTGTTAACGCCCGGTCGTGTTAGCGCGAGGTCGATGGATCGATGCGCTCGATACGGCTCGGGAAGTCGGTTTAGTTGGCCGAAGTGCGTGCGGCTTCGCGTTCGCCTGGGCTGACCGAGGGGGTGGTCTTGGCGTTGGCCTTTTGTTCGGCTTCGGCCTTTTGGGCTTGGTCGACCAGCGTGACGGCAGCGCCCAGCTCGTAAGGTTGGAAGTACGGATACGGATCGCCGAGCAGTGGCTTGATCTCCTTCGCGGCGAGCTCGGCCCAACTCATGTCGTTGTTCAAGTGCCAAAGCGCGGCCTGCGCGACGCGCTGGTTGATTTGTCCCTTTCCGAGCCGGCTGCAGATCTCGCGCACGCCTGGCTTGGTGGTGACGCTTTCCAGCGGACGGATTTCGTATTTCATGGTCGAACGTGGTTCGGGTTTGCCATGCTCGAGACAGGCGCACGCGACGTTAAACTCGCCAACTTTCTCGGCGGGCACGTTGAACATGCCACCGCCACCGCCCGCGCCGCCCATGCCGCCGCCGCCCATCATCCCACCACCGCCGGTGCCGACGGCTTGTCCCTGGCCGAAGCCGCCGCCGCCACCGCCGCCGCCCATCATGCCGCCGCCGAGCTGGGCAAGCACATGCACTCCCGCAAAGGCGTCGGGCAATTTGACGTTCAACGGCTGCGGCGTTTTGTTCGTGATCACGACCTTGGCTTGGGTCGAGTCCTTGGCGATGAGCTTCACGTCAACCTTGCCGTCGGCGATCGCCTCGAACACGTCGACCGACTCGTGGTTCGGGTTGTATTCGCCACGCTTGTACGTTCGCGACGATTGCTCGGCAGCGACCGCCGCCAGCGTACTGCCCACGAACACCGCAAGCGTAAGTGCCATGGGCCGTCGACCAAGACCGGTCATCGTCCGTACCTCCACAAAGCCATTGAATTGCAACGGGGCGCTTGCGATTGCAAGCTCGCTCGATTCCGTATGGCTAGCGTAATCGGCGGCAAAATTGAAAGAAAGCAAAAATCGGCGAAATGGGAATCCTCGGCCTACGCTGCCTACGGCTGCACTGCGACCTTGGTCAGCACCATCAGCCAGTTGCCGTTGCCGGTTGCCATGCCGTTGGGACGCTGCCCGGAACGGTTCGAAACGCACCAGCGCAGCGTGTCCCCTTCGAGCTGGTAAATGCCCAGGCAGACCTCGCCGGCGTTCGGGCCGTCGGTGTAGACGGCGTCCATATTGCCGGTTTTTCCGTCGCCAGCGGTCATGGTGAACGTTCCGGAGCCGAGGCTCCGCGAATCGTCGCGGCCGACAATTTGGTTGCCCGTGACCAGCAGCTCGATCGCTCCGCGCCCTTCAATCCGTCCGCGCCACAGCACGGGTCCGGTAGGCTTCGAAGTGCTGCCGTCGCTGGCGGCAAGGCTGGCCGAGCCGCTGGCGCGGGACGAGAGCGCCTCGGCAGCGGCCTTGAACTCGGGCTCATCGACCGAGCTGTCTTTGTTCGTGTCGAGCTGGGCGAAGCTTTGCGACAGTTTCGCCCACTCGGCGCGTGTGATCTTGCCGTCGCCGTCGGCATCGCCCAGCTTGACGAGCAGCTCGGCCGCGCCGCCGGTGGCCTCGAGCTCGGAGCTGTCCAGCGCGTTGTCCTTATTTGCATCCAGTCGGCTGAAGCTCTGCACCACCTTCGACCACTCGGCGCGAGATACTTTGCCATCGGCATTGCCGTCGGCCAGGTCCATCAGTCCCGCGGGAGGCGCGTCGCTGGGTTTGGCGGCGTCGGCGCTGGGGGCCGTTTTGGGCGCGGCGTTGGTTGCAGCGCTCTGGGTACCGCGGTACCGCTGATACGCGGTCATGAACTCGGCATTGCTCAGGCTGCCGGTCGT
This sequence comes from Pirellulales bacterium, assembly GCA_035550355.1. GTDB lineage: Bacteria > Planctomycetota > Planctomycetia > Pirellulales > PNKZ01 > DATAXP01. The sequence goes on along the minus strand of DASZPI010000106.1, from coordinate 2,464 downwards.
CGGCTTCTCGGCAGCCTTGAAGATCTTCTCCAGAAACGATCGGTTGCCGATCGTCGCTTCGCCCATCGTCAACTGGCCGTCGCCGTTGGCGTCGATCTGTTTGAACATGGCCTCGGGGGTCATGGTTGATTGGCCATGGGCGACGGCTGCCATGGCCGCAACGATCGGGATCGGCAACAGCATCGCCACAACCGCGGCATTGCGGTGCGAGAGACGCGCGAGCGCCAACATCGGAATTGCCCTCCGCCTGGGCAGCCGCCAGAGGAGCGAGCGACTGGCCCTTGGCTCAAAGTCCGTACGGCTTGCGACGAATGTCGCTCCGTGCAACCACGCGCATCGTATCCGAAACCGTGGCGGCGGCCAACGGTTACTAATCGTTCAGCTTCCAGCCGTTCAGCGCTGGCTGACTTGCTGGGCGGTCGGGAAATCGGGGGGCACCGCGACCTGCGTCACCTGGCCGGTCGCCGCCCACTCGGCTCCACGCTGGTAGGTGAAGATAAAGCCGACGCAGCGCATGGCATCGGGGCTGTGACCAAGGGTGGTGTGAAACGTCCGGCCGGCTCCGAATTCGACGGTAAACAGGCAGGGCTCGTGCTCGTTGGTGCCGCGCATGTCGGGCGCCGAAAAAGCCGTCCCCAGCACGTGGATGTTCAACGCCGGGCCACGCAGCTTGGCATACAGCTCGTCCTTGGCGTGCATCCATTCCAGCGGCAGCCCGATGGTGATCGGGTGCGTTTCGTCGCGGATGGCGATCAGATACGGATGCTGCGGCCCGTGCTCGCCGCCGCGCCCGGGTTGGGTATCGCGGACGATGCCGCTGTCGCGGAAGCGGATGTATGGTCCCGAGGCTTCGTCGCGTCCGCCCCAGCCGCCCAGGCCAATAATCTGGTTGTACTCGGGCCAGCGCGAAAAGGCGTTGTCGGCCGCGTGCACCACGACCACGCCGCCTCCTTCGCGCACGTAATCGACAAACGCCTTCTTGGCGTCGTCGCACCATTCCTGGCCGTTGTAGTTCAACACCACCACGTTGTAGGCGCTGAACACGGGTTTGAAGCCGCTTAAGTCGGCGCCCTTGGGAGGCGAGGTGGCCACATCGACCGTAAACAGCTTCGAATCCTCGAGGTGCTTTTTCAGCAGCGGCGTGGTCGCCTGCCAATCGTGGTTGTTCTGGCCGTCGACGATCATCGCCTTGAGGGCCGGCTCTTTGGCCGTAGCCAACGTCGGCGCAACCAGCATCATCACGGCAACGGTCGACCAAGCGAATGACTTTACAGGCATGGCGTATTTACCCTTTGAACGTCGCGGTAGGCCCGCGGTACGATGTTCGATAGTGACAATCAGTCCCCAAGCCGCCGACGCCCCCCGAGCCGCCGACGCGACCGCTTCCGCCGCGCCTGCCACCCACGAGCGGCGGACGTTCGACGATGTTGTGTGCACAGGTTGTGCCTGCGCCTGCGACGATATCGTCGCGATGGTCGAGGATAATCGAATTGTCGAGCCTCGCAATGCCTGCCAGCGGGGACGTGACTGGTTCCTGGCCGCCAACCAGCCGGTCGCTGATCCATTTTTGCTCGACGGCCGCCCGGCGGCTTACAAGCAAGCCATCCAGCGCGCCGCCGAGCTGTTAGGCCAGGCGCGCAGCCCACTGATCTATGGTCTCTCGCAGACCACGACCGAGGCCCAGCGGGCAGCGGTCGCCTTGGCCGATCGTGCGTCGGCCACGATCGACACCCCCACCAGCACGCTGCAAGGCCCCGTGGGCATGAGCTTGCATGGCGTGGGCGAAATGACCTGCACGCTGGGCGAGGTGCGCAATCGCGGCGACCTGATCATCTTTTGGGGCTGCGACCCCGCCACCACCCACCCCCGCCACTTCGAGCGCTACAGCCTCGATGCCGTCGGCATGTTCGTCCCCCGGGGCCGAGCCGATCGCACCTGTGTGGTGGTCGATACCCAGCGGACCGCGACTGCCGAACGAGCCGACGTGTTCTTGCAAATCAAGCCCGGCAGCGACTTCGAAGCGAGCTGGACGCTGCGCGCCGTGATCGCAGGCCTGCCGGTCGACGCCGCCTGGGTCGAATCACTAACGGGCGTGCCGCTCGAGCGCTGGCGGGGCCTGGCCGAGCGGATGCTGGCTGCGAAGTTCGGCGTGATCAGCTACGGTGCCGCGACCGCAGCGAATCGCAACCAACTGACGGTCGAAGCCTTGCTGGCCCTGACGCGCGACATGAACGCCCACACTCGGTTCGTGTGCAACGCCCTGCGCACAGGCGGCAACCTGACCGGCGCCGAAAGCGTGTTGCTATGGCAGACAGGGTTCCCGTTCGGCGTAAGTTTTGCGCGCGGCTATCCGCGGTACAACGCCCGCGAATTCTCGGCCGAGGCAATGCTCGCCCGCGGCGAGATCGATGTGGCGGTGGTCGTCGCCCGCGAACCTGCCAGCGAGCTTAGCGATCGCGCGCTC
>DASZPI010000105.1:0-2312 GCA_035550355.1 Pirellulales bacterium | reverse complement strand
TCGAAGGTGAGCAGCTCGTGGTGCGGCAGAAAGTGCGGATTGTCGGCCGGCATGCAATAGAAGCAACGGATATTGCAGCGGTCGGTCACACTGATGCGCAGGTCGGTGTGCACGCGCCCGAATGCATCGACCAGCGCCGGCGCGTGGGCGCTCACCTCCGACGATTGGGCCGGCGCGGCTGCTTCGCATGGCGTGGACGTTGGCAACATCTCAGCAAGTTCCCGGATGAACCCAGTGCGCGGCGCCGCGGTCGCCGTGTTCCTTCTTCCAGATCGGCACGTTCTGCTTGAGCGTATCGATCAGCCAGCGCGCGGCTTCGAACGCGTCGGCCCGATGCGGCGTGCTCACGGCAACGGCGACGCACACGGTTTTCGGCTCCAGCCGACCCAGGCGATGCACGATCGCACATTCAACGATCGGCCAACGCTGGCGGGCCTGCGATTCGAGATCCGCAAGCATTTTCTCGGCCATCTCCTGGTACGCCTCGTATTCGAGAAACTCCGTCCGCACGCTCCCAGTGAGTTCACGAACCGTGCCGAGAAACAGCACCGTTCCGCCGGCGCGAGCGGAGCGCACCGATTCGCAGAGCTCGGCAGGGTCGATGGGTTCGTGATTAAGCCGAATCATGGATGAATTGTATGCTGGCCCGCGACGGTGGTCAGCCGCCGCTCACAGGAGGGATCGCGGCTACCTGAGCGTGTTCGGCAACCGCCGTGTGATCGTCGGCGTAGCGCGTGTCGATGGCGAACATCAAATGGGGCGCCAGGGCCGCGAGTTGCGGGTGTTGCTCGGACAACGCACGGCGCAATTGCCCGATCGTTCCATTGTCCGAAAGCACCACGTCGAGCGTGCCGCGTCCGGCCGCCTCGCGAGCGCCTGCGAACAGTTGAACGGTTACGGTGATTGTTGTCTGCACGCTCATGTCACTAGCAGCTCTTGCTTGGGCGGGTTCAGGATCGATGGGTCGCCCGGCAGCCGATTGTACGCCAGGGCCAACAGCTTAAGCGGATGCACCGTCGGCTTGCGGGTGCCTTGTTCCATCTGCATTTTGCAGGCGCTGCACTCGGTCGTTCCGGCGGCGGCCGACGACTCGCGCATGGCCGAGATCAACGGCCAGCCAGCGCGGAGGCTGTTGCGGTAATTTTTCTTTTTCAGGCCATACATGCCCGCCATCCCCGAGCAGCCGCGCTCAATGTGATGCACCAGCAGGCCCGGGATCAGCCGTATCAGCTTCTCGCCCGGCGTACCGACCGCCAGCGCCTTCAAATGACATGGTTGATGATAGTTGAACACCATGTTCAGCGGGCGCATGTCGAGCTTTAACTTGCCGGTGAGATGCAGGTTCCAGAGGTAGGCGCACGCATCGATCGTATTCTGCGCCACCAGGCGCGTGTCTTCGTCGTCCAGCAGGTTGGGGTATTCCTGCGTGAGGCAGAGCGCGGCCGACGGCTCGCTGCACACGATCGTGTAGCCTTGGCGCACCGCCTCGGCCAGCAGTTCGACATTGTGCTGGGCCACGTCGCGGGCCTGGGCGATGGCGCCGACCGAGACCATGGCCATGCCCGACTGGGTCTGCTCCGGATGGACGTACACGGCAATGCCGTTGTGCTCGAAGACCGCCACCAGGGCTTCGGCCAATTGCGGGTCGTGGTAGTTGGCGTACGTGTCGACGAAGTACAACACCTTGCGGCCGCTGCGGCGCGTAGGCCGCGTCAGGCGGCGACGATGGGCGCGGCGCATGAAGCTGCGCGAAGCGAAACGCGGAACCTTGCGCCCCTGGGCCAGGCCGGTGACCTTTTCCAGCAGCCATCGCGATTGGCGATTCGTGAGCATCCAGTTGGCAAACGGGCTGAGCATCGACCCCAGGGCGCTGAACAAGTCGAGCCGGGCCAGAATCCAATCGCCCAGCCGCAGGCCATCGGCCGCCACGTATTGTGCCTTCGCTTCGATCATCAAGCGGGGAATATCGACACCCGCCGGGCATTCGAGCCGGCATTGCTTGCAATTCACACACAAGTCGGCGACCGCTTTGAAGTCGTCTTTCAGCATCGCCTCGACTTCGAGCTGGCCGGAAAAGATCGACCGCACGAGATTGGCTTTAGCGCGCGGCGACGATTCTTCGGCTGGTGCGAAGCGAAAGATCGGGCACATGCGGGTCTCGGCCGATTGCGTGCGGCACGCGCCGCAGCCGTTGCAGGCTTTGGCCATCTGCAGCATGTCGCCGGGGGTCCAGCGCAGTTGCAGATCGATGACTTCGCGCGGCGGCGCCGCCGCCGGCACCGCGGCGCCCTCGGCAGAAGCTGCCTCGATCG
>DASZPI010000104.1:0-6051 GCA_035550355.1 Pirellulales bacterium | reverse complement strand
CGACCGAGCGGCTGTCGGGGATCGACGGCCTGCGGCTGGTCGGCACGGCGCGCGAGAAAGTGGGGGTGCTGTCGTTCGTGTTGCCGGAACGTCGCACGGAAGACGTCGGTCGACTGCTCGACCTGGAAGGGATTGCGGTGCGTGCCGGTCATCACTGCGCGCAGCCGTCGCTGCGGCGGTTCGGGCTCGACGCGACCGTGCGTCCTTCGCTATCGCTGTACAACACCCACGACGACATCGATCGTCTGGTCGATGCGATCCGCCGCATCCAGCGCGGCTCGCGGTCGTCAGCCAACTTCGCGCCCCACAGCACCACGCGCCTCGGCTTGGGGCATTGATGCGAATACCGCGCGGTGTTGCTACATCGCCGATTGCGTGAGCCGCAGCGCTTTCGACAGATACTTGGCGGTTCGGCTGCGAGCGGAGCGTGCCACGGCCGCCGGTGCGCCTTGGGCAACAATCGCGCCGCCTTCGTCGCCGGCGCCGGGGCCAATATCGATCAGCCAATCGCTCGCCGCCAGCACGCGCATCTCGTGCTCGACGACAATCACCGTGTTCCCCGCGGCGACGAGCCGCTCAAGCTGACCCAGCAGTTTTTCGACATCGGCCGGGTGCAAGCCTGTGGTTGGCTCGTCGAGCACGTACAGCGTGTTGCCGCGCTGCGATCGTTGCAGCTGGGTGGCGAGCTTGATGCGCTGGGCTTCGCCCCCCGACAGCTCGGTGGCCGGCTGCCCGAGACGCAAATAGCCCAGGCCAACTTCGCGCAGCACACCGAGTGAGTGGTGCAGCGACGCGTCATCCTCAAAGAACTTCCACGCGGCGTCAACCGTCATCCGCAGGACGTCGGCGATCGACTGTTCGCGGTATTTAATCTCGAGCGTCTTGGCGTTGTAACGCGCTCCGCCGCACGTTGGACACGGCGCATAGACGCTTGGCAGGAACAGCAGTTCGACGAACACAAATCCTTCGCCCGAGCAGGTTTCGCAGCGCCCCTTGGCGACGTTGAACGAAAAGCGGCCGGCGTCGTAATGCCGCGCGCGGGCTTGCTTGGTTGCGGCAAAGATCTTGCGCACCTGATCGAACAGGCCGGTGTACGTGGCCAAATTCGATCGGGGCGTGCGGCCGATCGGCTTCTGGTCGACGCGGACCAACCGCTTGATTGCCTCGAGACCTTCGACGATTTGTCCGCTGGTGGCAGCCGTCGGCTGTCGCTCCAGTTCTTCGCCATCCTCCTCGTCGAGCGGAACCTCGTGCCCCAAATGTCGCGCAACCAACTCGACCAGCGCCTGGCTCACCAGGCTCGACTTTCCGGATCCTGAAACGCCCGACACGGCGGTGAGCAAGCCTAATGGGAAAGCTACATCAACCTGGTCCAAATTGTTCCGCGTCACCCCTTTGAGCCGCAGCCAACCATGCGGCTTGCGCGCCGGACGTTCGGGGCTGGGTTGCTCGTCGAACAAATAGCGGCGCGTGTGCGACGACCGGACATGGTTCAATCCCGGCGGTGGACCGCTGTAGAGAATCTCGCCGCCATGTTCGCCGGCGTCCGGACCAACATCGACAATCCAATCGGCGTGCCGGATCACGTCCAGGTCGTGTTCGACCACGAACAGCGAGTTGCCGGACGCCTTCAGTCGATCGAGCGCCGCCAGCAACGCTTCGGTGTCGGCTGGATGCAAACCCGCCGAGGGTTCGTCTAGCACGTAGACCACGCCAAACAAATTCGAGCGAACTTGCGTCGCCAGCCGCAGGCGCTGCAATTCGCCGGGCGACAAAGTCGGCGTGCTGCGATCGACCGACAGGTAACCAAGACCCAAGTCGAGCAGCACTTCCAGTCGCGCGACCAGGTCGGCAGCAATGCGTTGCGCGACGATCGCTTTTTCCGGGTGTTCCTCGACCAGCGCCTTCCAGCCGGGCGCTTTCGATGCCGCCAATGGCCTCAGCAACTTCATCAGCTGCTTCAGCGACAATCGCGACAGCTGGGCAATGTTCTGCCCGGCGAACGTGACGCCGAGCGCTTCGCGGCGCAGCCGTTGGCCATTGCATTCCGGGCAGGTGGTGCTCACCAGGTACTGCGCGACGCGTTTTTTCATCGACGCGCTCTCGGTCTTGCCGAACGTCTCGAGCACGTATTTTCGGGCGCCGGTGAAGGTGCCCATGTAGCTCGGCTCTTCCTTGCGCTTGATCGCCCGGCGAACCTCGTCGCGATTCCAGCCGGCATAGACCGGGACCACCGGTTGTTCGTCGGTAAATAGCAGCCAATCGCGATCCTTCTTCGGCAGGTCGCGCCAGGGAGTGTCGATGTCGTAGCCGAGCGTGGTTACGATGTCGCGCAGGTTCTGGCCATGCCAAGCGGTCGGCCAGGCGGCGATGGCACGCTCGCGGATCGTGAGCGAATCGTCCGGCACCATCGAACGTTCGGTGGCGTCGTAGATCCGTCCCAAGCCGTGGCAGCGGGGGCAAGCGCCGGCCGGCGTGTTCGGCGAAAACGCTTCGGCATCGAGATGCCCCTGCCGCGCCGGATACGAGCCGGCGCGAGAGAATAGCATCCGCAGCAGATTCGACAACGTCGTGACACTACCGACCGACGAGCGCGTGGTCGGCGTGCCGCGCTGCTGCTGCAAGGCGATTGCCGGCGGCAAGCCTTCGATCTCGTCGACCTGGGGCGTGCCAAGCTGGTGGAACAGCCGCCGAGCGTAGGGCGCGACCGATTCCAGATACCGCCGCTGCGCCTCAGCGAACAAGGTGCCGAACGCCAGCGACGACTTTCCCGACCCCGAAACGCCGGTGAACACCACCAAGGCATGTCGCGGAATCTTGAGATCGACATTCTTAAGGTTATGCTCGCGCGCTCCGTGGACATGGACAAAACCATCGCCGCTGCGCTGGGTGGTAGCGTCGTGGCGTCGATCAGGTTCGTTGGTCTGATGCATGGGTCCAGCGTGGCTTCGACTTGGTAGCCGAGGGTTCGCGCTACGCGCTGTTAGAGCTAATTTGAGGCCGAACGTTGGCGGCCTTCAACAAGCCATAGAAGTTAGTCGCATGGCATGAACCGTGCGAGTGCGCTAGCGCGACGACCGCAGCAGGGTGATTATCACCGCGGCCGCGCCATTTTCCACAAGTGCTGATCGCTGCGCAGATAGACGGCGTCGTCGGCTAGGGCGGGCGATGCGAACACTGGCTCGCCGAGTTCGTTTTCGGCAACGAGTTCGCCGGGGTCGCTAGAAGAGTTGTCGGTGCCACTCGGCGGTAGCCGCACGACGTTCGTCAGGCCGTCTTGATTAACGCAATACAGATGTCCGCTGGCGACGACGGGGGTCGTCCAGAAGTTGCCGCGCAAGCGCAGCCGCCAAAGCACTTCGCCGTCGCTGATCGACCCGCACGAGATGGCCCCCGCGCGGTTTAGCGCGTACACGCGCGCGCCAATCACTACTGGACTGGCGTTGCCAAGATCGAGCTTGGACGATCTCCAGAGCACTTCGGCCGCGCTGGTCGATGGGCGGCGCTTGAGCGCGGTTAAGCCCTGCGATGGTACGAAGACGATCTCACCTTGCCCCACCGGCGACGGGATGTCGCCACAAGGTTGGTCGTAGGCCCAAAGCTGTTCGCCGGTCGCGGGGTCGTGGGCCGTACAGCCTTGCGGGTCTTGCAGCACCAGCAGTTCGGGATGATCGCCACGGGCGGCGACAATTGTCGGCGAGCACCAGGCGCCACGCACCTTGGGGCGATCGATCTGCCAGCGCGTCTCGCCGGTGGTGGTGTCGAACGCAGCCACGAACGAATCGCCCTGGTTTTCGATCTGCACGATCACCAGATTCCGCGATACGACGGGCGAGCTGGACATGCCGACATCGTTCCCGGCGTCGGGATGGTCGTACCCCAGGCCGCGGAGCCAAAGCAAATTGCCGTCGAGGTCGAAGCACGCCAGATCACTCGAAGCGTAGAGCGCAAAAATGCGCTTACCGTCGCTGGCCGGCGTCGGCGCGGCAACCGCGCTGCTGGAATGGCAGAGGGTGCGGCCGGTGGCCCAAAAGTTCCTGCGCCATAGCTGCTTGCCCGAATCGGCGGCGACGGCGATGACGTGCAATCGATTCTCGGGCTCGCCGCTTGAGGCGGTGACGAACACGCGTCCCGCGACCACGATTGGCCCCGATCGACCGCGGCCAGGCAACGCAGCTTTCCAAGCCACGTTTTTGCCCGAGGCGCCGTCCCACTCCAGCGGCGGTGTCGCATCGTTGGCGACGCTCGCGCTGTGGGCGCCGCGAAACTCCGTCCAATCGCCTGCACCGGCTTCGAGTCCGCCGACGACCGCGGCGACAACCATCATCGACAAACGAGCGGTCCTCATGGGCCACCGCCGGTCGAAAGGATCGCCGTGCCGATCGTATCGCAAACTCGAAGTTGAAACTCCCAGACCTGCGCCCAACTTTGCGTTTGCTCGTTTTGACAAATCTTCAACAGGATCGTATTTCGTCCCGGCTGCAACATCGCGCGTGCCTGATACTTATCGATCGACGTGCCCGTGTGATACACCGGATAGCGAGCGACTGCGCGTTGGTTCAACCAGAGCTTCGTGGCATTGGGGCTTCCCCAACGAAGCTCGACCGCCTGTTCGCGGGGCGAATAGAATTCGGCGGCGGCGTACGCGGCGCAGCCCATGTCTTTGCCCAGGGCCTCGTTCAAATCGACCTTGCCTTGCCGATCGGCCGTCGTGTAGCGATGCCAAGTCAGCTCTCGGTATTTACCTGCGTAGTGCGCGGCAAAGTCGATCGTCTGTTCGGGCGGATAAACGACGTCGAATCCGGTCTTGTCGCGATTGTCGAACGGACCGAGCAGCCGCCACGTGGTGATAAAGCCAAAGTGGCGCGCCAGGTCAATCGTCTGGTCGAGCTTCGTGAGGTGCTGGTCGAGCTTTTCAATCTGATCGACGTCGCGAGCGGCGTCGAAGGCACGGCGTAGCAGGGCGATGCCTTCGTCGCGCTGCAATGGCTTCATGGTCTCGATCAGCCTGTTCCCTTCGTCGATCAGCCCAGCGACTGCCTCGCGGCGCAGTTCGAGGCTGGGGTCGTTCAAGAAGCCGGCAATCAACCGCTGGGGCGCCGTCGCATCGATTTGTGCCAGCCACTCGTACGCCAGTCGGCGCGAGCGGGGGCCATGCCGCGTGTCGAGCACGTACTGCTCGAGGGCATCGCGCGGCAACGGATGCCCGGCGGCTGCGGCGCGTTCGGCCACCGCATCGATCGCGGCGCATAGATAATTGGCCCCGAGCGGGCTGGCGTTGTCGATTGCCGCCAGTAGCTGCGGCAACTGATCGGTGCTGGCCGCTGCCGCGACCGACCATGCCGTCGTGGCGGCCCGATTACCTGCGGCCTCGTGGCCCACTCGCTGCAGAACGGCCAACGATGCGGATAGCGGCTCCGCCGCGTGCAGCGGCGACTCGATGCTCACCGTCCGACTGCCCAACAACAATGCCAGAAGAAGCGTTCTCGAGTGAGGCAATGGACTTCCGCGAGGCTTGGCGAATCGCTTTGTTGTGGAGGGTGCCACGATTATAGTCTCTACACTGGGACCTGTGTCACGTGCCGTCTGCGCAGTGCGGAAAATTCGGACATCTTACCGCGGGATTTTTTCGTGAAGCATCTTCTTCTGTCGGCTCTGCTGTTTGCTGCCATTCCCTGCGCATACACCGCGGCGCAAACTACCGCGCTGCTGCCCGACAAGGCATTGCCGGCCGACGAAACGGACCTGCCCGGGGAGGGCGCCCTGCGGCGGTACGATGGTTACGTGAAGCGCTGGCAGCAGGCGCGCAGCCAATGGGCTACCCAGGTACAGCAGGACCAACATGCTGTGGTGTTTCTCGGCGATTCGATCACGCAAGGCTGGGGCCCCGATTTCAAAGGCAAGTTTCCCGGCATGAAGCTGGCCAATCGTGGCATCGGCGGCGATACGACGCGCGGCATGTTGATTCGCCTCGACGAAGACGTGCTCGCGCTGAATCCGGCTGCGATTGTGTTGCTGATGGGCACCAACGATATTGAAGTTGGCATCGAG
>DASZPI010000103.1:0-3149 GCA_035550355.1 Pirellulales bacterium | reverse complement strand
CGAAGAGCGGACAAGGTGCGAGTCCCAAGACCGGACCGGCCCTTGTGCGGCGCTCGCCCTCTCGACGACACGTTCTTTACTTGGCCTGTCTTCAACCTCCTCCCGCCGCGTTCGACTGGTCGAGTATTGAAGCGAACCGCCACCATGTTGTCGAAGCCAAAAGTAGGCCAGCGGCAGGAGAAGCAACCGTCGCGAAGTTTATTTCGATGCAATTGACGCAATGCCAAAATAGGCTAACAGACGCGTGCGCTTTATACTCCGAGTCCGTGCGCAATCCGGTTGCTTACAGCGCGATATCGAGAGCTCGACAGGGGTGCTGAATGTTAAATGACGAAAATGCCTCGTATTGGAGATTTACAGGGCCGCAGCGGCTGGATAAGGCAATTCATGTCCTCGAGGGCATCTTGAAAGGCATCTCAGCCGACGGTCGAATCACGTCCGGGGAAGTCAACCTATTAACTGGGTGGGTGCATGACCACTATGAGTTCGCGAAACGGCATCCTTTCAACGAGTTGATTCCAGTTCTAATCGATGCTCTTCGAGATGGACAAATTGACGATGAAGAGCGTGATGGCCTTCTTTGGCTCTGCCATCGCCTGTCGACCGAAGAACGTTTTTTCGATCTCGTTTCATCGGATATGCAGCGGCTACACGGCATCATGGCGGGTATTTCATTCGACGGTGAAATATCGAGCGTCGAATTGAGTGAGCTCGAGTCTTGGATGGAGGCTCACGAACATTTGCGTACCTGCTGGCCCTACGATGAGCTTGAATCGCTAATTACGAGTGTCATGGCGGATGGCAAGATCGATGCGAACGAACATCGATGCCTACTGGCGTTCATGAGAGACTTTTCGCAAATGTCTGGCGAACCATCGAGTCGACTCCCCACGATCGATTCGCCAACGGTATCAGGTGTCTGCGCGCTCTGCCCCGAAATTCGATTTGTCGGAAGCCTTTTTTGCTTTACCGGAAAATCGAAGCGCTTTACGAGATCAGGCTTGTCCGATGTTGTCGAGCAGCGTGGCGGCCGAGTCGTTGAGAGAGTTGTCGCCGATTTAGATTATTTGGTCATTGGTGGCGAGGGCAACCCATGCTGGGCGTACGCTTGCTACGGGCGAAAGGTCGAGCAGGCCGTGCATCTTCGAAAACAGGGACGCCACTTGCTCATAGTGCACGAGTACGACTTTTGGGACAGCGCTCATGATTCTTTACCCAGTTGCCAGTGACAATAGGTTTACTGGTCGGTTCGCATGACAGTGCAAACCTTTCGCGATCTGTTGCAGCAACGGCCGTTCAAGCCGTTTCGGCTTATCATGTCGAGTGGCCAGAGCTACGAGGTCCGCCATCCCGAAATGGCTTGGCTGACCCGCACCGATATTCTCGTCGGCATCGACGAGGCCGAGGACGGCATTCCGGCGGAGTTCAAAATCTGTTCGCTGCTGCATGTGACGGCGATCGAGCCGATCGCGCCTTCCGCTGCGGGTCGGTAGCCCGGCAATTGCCGACCGAACCAGTCCTGCCCTTGGCGGCTCTTTGGCGGTAGAATGACTGATTCTCCCGGCCGATGTGCGGCCGGTGCCTGCCACCCCGTTTTCCATCCGATTTCTGCCATGCCCAGCGCCTCGCCTTCGCCGGTAAGTTCTTCGCCACGAACGATGTTTGAAAAAATCTGGGACGCTCACGTCGTCGAGCAGGAGCCCGGCAAGCAGGCCATTCTGTACATCGACCTGCACCTGGTGCACGAAGTGACCAGCGCCCAGGCATTCGAGGGATTGCGGCTGGCGGGCCGAAAAGTCCGCCGGCCTGAGCGGACCGTGGCGACCCCCGACCATAACGTGCCCACGACCGATCGCCGGCTGCCGATTGCCGATGCGATCAGCCGGCAGCAGATCGACACGCTGCGGCGCAACTGCCAGGAGTTCGGCGTGCGGCTGTACGACCTGAACGATCCGCAGCAAGGGATCGTCCACGTGATCGGCCCCGAACTGGGGCGCACGCAGCCGGGCATGACGATCGTCTGCGGCGACAGCCACACCGCCACGCACGGCGCGTTCGGGGCCCTGGCCTTCGGCATTGGCACCAGCGAGGTCGAGCATGTGCTGGCCACGCAGACGCTCCTGCAATCGAAGCCGAAGACGATGGAGCTGCGCGTCGACGGTCGTTTGGCCGCGGGCGTGACGGCCAAGGATTTGATCCTGTACATGATCGGTCGGCTGACGACCGACGGCGGCACGGGCTACTGCATTGAGTACACCGGCGAAGGGATCCGCGCGCTGAGCATGGAAGAGCGGATGACGGTGTGCAACATGTCGATCGAGGCCGGCGCGCGAGCCGGGATGATCGCGCCTGACGACACGACGTACAACTATCTGCGCGGGCGCGAGTTTGCCCCTAAAGATTTCGACGCCGCGGTGGCCCGTTGGCGCGCGCTCCCCAGCGACCCGGGGGCGAAATACGATCGCGTGGAGCTGTTTCGCGCGGCCGACGTGATGCCGCAGGTCACGTGGGGCACGAACCCGGCTCAAGTCGCGCCGATCAGCGCGAAGATTCCCAATCCTGCCGAGCTGGCCGACGCCAACGAACGCAAATCGGCCGCCAGTGCCATCGAATACATGGGGCTCAAGCCCGGAACACCGATCACCGAGCTGAAGCTCGACCGCGTGTTCATCGGGTCATGCACCAATAGTCGCATCGAAGACTTGCGCGCGGCGGCAAAAGTGGTCCGCGGCTACCATGTCGATGCCCACGTGCACGCGATGGTCGTGCCGGGGAGCGGGCAGGTAAAGAAACAAGCCGAGGCCGAGGGGCTCGATCGGGCGTTTACCGACGCCGGCTTCGAATGGCGCGAGGCGGGTTGCAGCATGTGCCTGGGCATGAACCCCGATACGCTCGCGCCCGGCGAGCGCTGCGCGAGCACGAGTAATCGCAACTTCGAGGGCCGGCAGGGCAAGGGTGGCCGCACGCACCTGGTCTCGCCAGCGATGGCTGCCGCGGCGGCGATCGCGGGGCACTTCGTCGATATTCGCCAGTGGGATTACAAGAAGGGCTAAGCGATGGCAACCGAATCGCGATTGATGACCGCCGACGAGTTATTTTGGCGGCCGGATGACAACCTGCGGCACGAATTGGTGAAGGGGGAGATCACC
>DASZPI010000102.1:0-5523 GCA_035550355.1 Pirellulales bacterium | reverse complement strand
CAGGGATAGTGGCCGATGCCCGGTCGCTTGTCGTTGTCTTCGGCGTGCGAGGCGTTGAACCACAGGTTCAAACAGAACGGCCGGTCCTTTGACTGCGCCTGGAGAAACTCGATGCCGCGATCGCAGATCAGATCGGTCTCGTGTCGCCCGGTGCCGTCGGGCAGCGTTTTGAAGTACGGATTGCGGCCGATCTTTTCGAACACGTCGTACATCGCCGCGGGATCGAATCCCGCGGGCTCGATCAGATGCCATTTGCCAAAGAAGCCGGTGCGGTAGCCGGCCTTGCGTAGCTGGAGCGGATAGCTGGTCGCCAGCGCCTCGGCGCGCACCGTGGGGACCGACGCGCGATCGATATGCGACCGCGCCCATTGGCCGGTGAGAATGATCGCTCGGCTGACCCAGCAGACGCTGGTGGTGACGAACGCGTTGCGAAACCGCACCCCCTCGGCGGCCAGCCGGTCGATCGTGGGCGTGCGCACGATCGAATGTCCGGCGCACCCCAGCGCGTCGTAACGCTGATCGTCGGCAAACAGGAACAAAATATTCGGCCGACGCGCGGCAGTGCGAGAATCCTCGGCCTGCGCGCGCGAAACAAGCAGCCACGCGGCGACGAGCAGATACAGCAACGGGTGGCGAATCACGTGGTGGGAAACTCCGCAGGGTCGGCGATGCTTTGTCAGGACGGGCTGGCAGCCGTCGATATTTTCTACGCTGGTATGCCGCAGTAATAAACCCCGCGGCTCGTTTGTCCTGACGTGCCCGCGGTTTGCTTGTCACCGCTCGAATGGGCGGGGTATACTGAGTTTCCCGCCACGAATTCGCCGTCCCGAAAAAGGACGCGTCCATCCGCATCGGTGCCCGGCATGCGACACATCTGGCTTGCAACCTGGTTTGCGATTGCGGCGCTGAGTCTGGGCCGATCGCTGTTCGCTGTCGAGGCGGAGAGCGCCTCGGGCGCGAAGCCCGACGATCAGGCGCTCGAATACTTCGAGAAGCGCATTCGGCCGATCCTGGCCTCGAACTGCTACGAGTGTCACGGCAGCGACACGCAGGAGGCGGGGCTGTCGGTCACCGGGGTGGGCGCCATGCTGCGCGGCGGCGATCAAGGCCCCGCGGTCGTGCCGGGCAATCCCGACTCAAGCCTGCTGATTCAAGCGGTGCGCTGGGGCGACGATTTGCAGATGCCCCCCAAGGGGAAACTGTCGCGCGAACAGATCGCCACTCTCACCGAGTGGGTTAAGCACGGGGCACAAGGCCCTAACGAAGGCGCGTCGTCGGGCGGTGCCGCGAAGAAGTTCGACCTCGCCGAGCGCGCCAAGCATTGGTGCTTCCAGCCGGTGCGCGCGGTCCCGGTCCCCGAGATTCGCGCCACTGCCTGGCCCCGCGACACGATCGATCGCTTTGTGCTCGCGAAGCTCGAAGCGGCAAACCTGCGTCCCGCCGACGAAGCCGACCCGCGCACGCTGGTCCGTCGGCTGTACTTCGATCTCGTCGGCCTGCCGCCGACGCCCGACGAGGTCGAGTCAGTGGTTGCCGGCGAGCTGACCTACGAAGCGCTTGTCGAGCGTCTGCTCGCCTCGCCGCGGTTCGGCGAGCGCTGGGCGCGGCACTGGCTCGACCTGGTGCGCTACGGCGAAACGCGCGGGCACGAGTACGACATGCTCATTCCCAACGCGTATCACTATCGCGACTACGTGATCCGCGCGCTGAACGCCGACGTGCCGTACTCGCAGTTCGTCGTCGAACATTTGGCCGGCGATTTGTTGCCGCAGCCGCGCCTGAACCCGGCCAACGGCGCCAACGAGTCGATCCTCGGCACCGCGTTTTGGTGGCTGGGCGAAGAGGTGCATTCGCCGGTCGATCCGCGGCAGGATGAAACCGATCGCGTCGATAACAAGCTCGACGTGCTGTCGAAGACGTTTCTGGGCGTGACGCTGGCGTGCGCCCGTTGTCACGATCACAAATTCGACGCGCTGCCGACCAAGGATTACTACGCGCTGTCGGGCTTCGTGCTGGGCATGAGCTATCGCCAGGCGGCGTTCGAAACCGAGCCGCACAACCGCAAGCTCTTTGACGAGGTGCGGCGGCTCGAAGCCCAACATCGCAGACAGTTGTTGGCCGCACAATACGAGCTGTGGCGGCCGATGCTCGACCAGGCCGACAAGTATTTCGCGGCGCTCGACGAGGTCCGCAAAGAATTGCGCAGCGAAGGCGAGCGTGCCAATCGCGCGGCAATCCTCACCGCGGCCGCGAACGAGCACGAGCTCGACGAGCAGCGTTTGGCGGCCTGGCTGGCCGCCGCCGAGGCGGGCACGCTCGGCGCGGTGCGCACCGCGCCGCCGTCGAGCCCAGGGCGCGTGGTGTACGATCCCGCATCGCTGGGCGAGCACGATTGGTTTGCCGATGGCTTCGTGTTCGGCGATGCGCCGCGCCGTGGCGGCGAGGTGCGCTGCGGCAGCGACCCGGCCCGCCCCATCGACCATGTGTATGCGGAAACCGCCGCGGCAGTCGAGCCCACGTGGGACGTCGTTCGCACGGCGCGCGGCGTCGAAGCCGAGCAGAACCGGTTCGAGTATCAGCTCACCGGTCGCACGCTCAAAACGCCGACCTTCACGCTGGAAGGCGGCAAGCTCGCCTACCTGGTGCGCGGCTCGGCGCACGTGTACGCCGAGGTGTCGTCGCACCGCACGAATCGCGGTCCGCTGCACGCCAAGCTGTTCAAGCACACGCCCGGCGACGAGCAGTTGCGATGGGTCGAGCACGATTTGTCCGACTACGCCGGTCAGCGCGTGCACCTGGAATTCACCCCGTACGACTCGAAAGAATTGAAGGACCAGCAATCGAACGAGCTGGCCGTTGTGCAGGTGATCGAATTGCTCGAACCCAGCGCGCCGCTTCCGGACCTGAAATCGGCGTCCCAAGCGGTCGAGATTTCCGCCGAGTCGGTCCGCCGCGCCGCGAAAGCGCTGCGCGATCTGCAGGCCACCGCAACGCTCGACGCCGACGCGACGACCATCGTCAACGCCATGCTCGACCACCCCGAGCTTTGGAGCACGCCGTCGCCCGCGGCTGCGGCCAAGGCCGGGTCGTTCTTCAAGCAGCAGGCCGAGCGGATGGCGAAACTGCGCCGCACCACGCAGACCGCGCCGTGCGCTTTCGAAGGCACGGGCATCGACGAGCACGTGCTCGTCCGCGGGCAGCACAACGCCCCCGGCGAGCTCGCGCCGCGGCGGTTCCTCGAAGCGATCGACGGCCCGCAGCCGCCGGCGTACCGCACCGCCAGCGGCCGGCTCGAGTTGGCCGAGCGGATTGTCGATCCTGCGAACCCGCTGGCCGCGCGCGTGATGGTGAACCGCTTGTGGCAGCACCTGCTGGGGCGCGGCATCGTGCGGACGGTCGATAACTTCGGCATCATGGGCGATGCCCCCACCCATCCCGAGCTGCTCGATCATCTGGCGCGCGAGTTCGTTGCCGACGGCTGGAGCATCAAGCGGCTCATCCGCCGGATTGTGCTCTCGTCGACGTACCGGCAAGCAAGTCGATCCGCGGGCGGCGACGGCAGCGATTCGCCCGACGAGCTCGATGCGAACAACGACCTGCTGCATCGCGCGAACATCAAACGGCTCGATGCCGAGGTGATCCGCGATGCCTTGCTCGCCGTCTCGGGCCGGTTGGACAACAAGATGTACGGTCCCGGCGTGTCGGTTTATCTCACGCCGTTCATGGAAGGACGCGGCCGGCCGAAAGAGTCGGGCCCGCTCGACGGCGACGGCCGGCGGAGCGTGTACCTGCGCGTGCGGCGCAACTTTTTGAACCCGATGTTCCAGGCGTTCGATTATCCCACGCCGTTCACCACGATTGGCCGCCGCAGCGCCTCGAACGTGCCCGCCCAGGCGCTGGCGCTGCTCAACGGCGAGCTGGTGAATCAATCGGCCGAGCGTTGGGCCAAGCGATTGCTCGCCGAGGGCGCCGGTAATGCCGACGCGCGGATCGAGCAGCTCTACGCCGAGGCGTTCGCGCGCCAACCTACCGACGACGAACGCCGCGCAGCGAGCCAGTTTCTCGCCGAGCAAGCAACGGCGTACGACGTGCGCGACGCGAACGACCCGCGCCCCTGGACCGACCTGTGCCATGTGCTGATCAACGTCAAAGAGTTCATCTACATCCCCTAAACGCCATGCACTGCCGACGCTTTCACAACACGCCGTTGACGCGCCGCGAAATGCTCGCCCGGGCCTCGGGCGGCTTTGGCGCCGCGGCGCTGGGCGCGCTGCTGTCCGATCCGCTGTACGGCGCGACGGCCGCTAGGCCGTATGTCACGCACAAGCCGCGCGCCAAGAGCGTGATCTTCATGTACATGGACGGCGGGCCGTCGCAGGTCGATACGTTCGACCCGAAGCCACGGCTCGAGCGCGAGCATGGTTCGCCGATCAAGATGAAGACCCCGCCGACGCAATTCGCCAACGTCGGCAACGTGCTCAAGAGCCATTGGAAATTCCGGCAGCATGGCCAAAGCGGCCTGTGGGTCAGCGACCTGCTGCCGCACATCGCCACCTGCGTCGACGACATGTGCGTCATCCATTCGATGACGTCGAAGTTCTCGGAGCACACCTTCGCCAACTACTTTCTGCACTCGGGCAGCGGCCTGCAAGGCCGGCCCAGCGTGGGCGCTTGGACCACCTACGGCATCGGCAGCGAGTGCAGCGACCTGCCCGGGTACGTGGTCCTCAACGGCGGCTTGATCCCGCCGGGCGGGCTGGACAATTTTGGCAGCGGCTTCCTGCCGGCCACCTTTCAAGGCTCGGTGTTCAAAGCCACCCAAACGCCCGTGGCCGACGTCACGCGCCGCGAGGCCAACGACCAGTTGCAACGCAACAAGCTCAAGCTGCTCGATCGGCTCGATCGCGCGGTACTCGAGCAGCGCGGGGCCGACGACGCGCTGGAGTCGGCGATCGGCAACTACGAGCTGGCCTACCGTATGCAGTCGGCCGTGCCCGAGGCGATGAACTTTGCCAGCGAAAGCGAAGCGACGCGCAAGCTGTACGGCCTGGATGCCGAGTACCAGCCGACACGCAGCTACGCGGCGGTGTGTCTCGCGGCGCGGCGGCTGGTCGAACGCGGCGTGCGCTTCGTCGAGCTCACCTGCCCCGGCGTCGGCGCCGATCGTTGGGACCAGCACGGCAAGCTGCTCGAAGGACATCGCGACAACGGTCGCGCGGTCGATCAACCGACGGCCGGCCTGTTAAAAGACCTGAAAGCTCGCGGCCTGCTCGACAGCACGCTGGTGATTTGGGGCGGCGAGTTCGGCCGCACCCCCATGGCCCAAGGCACGAATGGCCGCGACCATAATCCGTTCGGCTTCACCATGTGGCTTGCCGGCGGCGGCGTCCGCGGCGGCATGACCTACGGCGCGACCGACGAATACGGCTACTACGCCGTCGAGGATCGCACCGAGATCCACGACCTGCACGCCACGATGCTCCACCTGCTGGGCGTCGACCACACGAAGCTTACGTACCGCTT
>DASZPI010000101.1:0-2496 GCA_035550355.1 Pirellulales bacterium | reverse complement strand
GCACCTGGCGATTCCGGGCGGCGGCGCTCATCGCTCGCCAATCGACGTCGCGCTCGATGAATCGCCGCAGCGCGGCGGCCAAGGATTCGGCATCACCCGGCTCGACGATCAACCCGTCGTGCTCGTGGCGCACGGCTTCGCCCACCCCTTCGACGCGCGTGGCAACGACCGGCGCGCCTGCAGCCATCGCCTCGAGCACCACCATCGGCATTCCTTCGCCAAACAGGCTGGGCAACACCAGCACGTCGATCGCGGCCAGTTCGGAATTCACATCGGTTTGGAAGCCGCGCCAGTCGATGCGCTTTGAGAGTTCGAGACGCTCGGCGAGCGCGTGAATTTCGCGTTCGTAGTCCGGAGTTTCGAATCGGCCGACGGCGCGCAAACGAACATCGCTGCCGCGGGCAACGATCGCCGCCATTGCTTCGAGCAGCACCTCAAGCCCTTTGCGCGGTCGAAACAGCGCCACGACACCTAACGTCCAGCGGCCTTGGGGCGCCGGCCGATCGATCATAGGTTCAACAACCGGCACACCGTTGGTCACGACAACCGGCCGCACTTTCGTGAGACCCGAGCAAACGGCGTAGTCAGCCAGGCTCGACGAGACCGCGATCACGGCGCGCGCCCGGCCGACGGTAAACCGTTCGGTCGCCGCATTGATACGATTCCGAATTCGATGTGTGCTATCGGCAGCGGCGGGGCTGTGCAGGTGGTGGACCATCGGCACTTTGGCCAACGAGGCGACCATGCTGCCGACCAGCGCCGAGCGCGCCGTGTGCGTGTGAATAACTTCGATCTCTTGGTCGCGCACCAGGCGAGCAAGTTCGCGCGCCGGCCAAAGGTCGAGCTTGCTCCGCATCGACACCGCAAACAGCGGGTTGCGACGAGCCTGGCGAAGTGCCGGAAACCGGTCGGGCTTCAGACACGCGAACGTCACTTCAAAGCCGAACTCGGGCAACCGCTGGGCCAACAAATCCTGCACCCGCTCGGCGCCGGCGTAGTGCTCGCCGTTGATGATGTGCAGCACGCGTCGCGTCTCGATCGCCGGGTCCAAAATGACCGGCAACGCGATGTCGGTCGTGAGGCCGGGCGCGAAGGTATGGGTTTGATCGAGCATCGAGGTTGCTGCGGGGAATTAGCCCCCAGGGACTCGCCGGAGGCGAATCGGTGTGGAGTCGTCCAAGACCGCAAGGAGTTCAGGCGGCTTCAATCAAATCTAGGTCGCTGCCGACGGTCGATTCGGGCGTCGGATGGATTGCCGCCCGGCGAATTGGCGTTGGGTGAACCGGAACCATCGGTCCAGATGTCGCCGCCAGCAGTAGCACGGCCAAGCCGACGACCAGCCCACCGAGCATCCCCGCCAACAGCAACAGCGACTTGCTCGGACCGACCGGCTTCGAGCCGGTATCGGCGTCGTCCAAGCGGGTGATCAGGCTCGCCTTGTTGGCTCCGGCCTGGCTGGCGCGGGCGTCGACCAGTTTTCGCTCCACGTCGGCCAACAATTGTGAACGTTGCTCGGCTTCGGCCACCAAACGCGTGTAGTCGGCCCGCATGCCAGCCAGGTTTTGGAGACGATCGTGAATGTTATCGACCGAACGGGTCAGGTTCGTTACGCGGTCGTTCGCCAGGCGTTGATCCATTTCGACTCCCCGAATCGCCGCGGTCAGCTCTTCCTGCAAACGGCCGGTGATTTCGCTCTCGGCAATCTTGGCAGCCCGCACCGAGGGGTGGGCAGGCGACATGGTTCCCAACAGGGTTGACGTGCGCACCTGGGCGTCGATCAACCCATCCTTCATCTTTCGCAGCGACGGCTGCGACTCGAGCAGACCGTTGGGCAGAGCCAACAACCGATTCGGATCGCTCTCGGCATCGCGCAGGGCACGCAACAGTTCGTCGCGGCCCGCGGCCAGCACGCGAGCCTGGCGCAGTTCGTTCTCGATCTCGACCGCCTTGCGACGCAGGTCGCTTTCGCCGGCGCCCGAAGGTTGGTGCAGGTTCCGCAACTCCGAAAGATCGCCGCCGACCGTCTCTTCCATGGCGGTCAAACGGGCCGTTGCTTCCTCCACGTCGCGACGGGCCAGACGCTCGGCCTCGACCAACTCGTCGATCATGCTTGCGGCACGGTGATTACGAACTTTGCCGTACTGAAATTCGATTTCGCGGCACAGGGCATCGACCAGCTTCAGAGCCCGGGTCCGATCCGATGCCTTGACCTTCAGGTAGAACACCTCGGTTTTGCCGAACTCGGCCCCCTTCGGGGCGGTAACCTTGACCGCGTCGGCAAAGTCGGCAACGTCCTGGTCGCTCGGCCACGAGCTGACATCGCTAGTATTGGCCGGCGGACCAACCTCGGCCAATGCTTTGGCCAACACACTGCGGCTCTTCGACAGTTCCAGCACGGTCTCGAGGACCGCCTTTAACTCGTCGCTGTGACGAAACTTGCCGGGGCCATCCACCGCGCCGTTCGTGTCGTTACGAGCGACTAACGCCTGGGTCGCT
>DASZPI010000100.1:0-12187 GCA_035550355.1 Pirellulales bacterium | reverse complement strand
TCGAACGGCAAGCTCGACAAAGGGCTCATCCGTCAGCAGCGCGCCTTCGGCTACACGCTCGAAGACCTGAAGGTGATCCTGGCTCCGATGGCGGCCGACGGCCAGGAACCGATCGGCTCGATGGGCAACGATACGCCGCTGGCCGTGCTCTCCGATCGCCCGCAGCCGCTGTACAACTACTTCAAACAACTCTTCGCGCAGGTCACGAACCCGCCGCTCGACGCGATCCGCGAAGAAATCGTCACGATGCTGATCACCACCATCGGCAGCGAAGGCAATCTGCTCGACGAAACTCCCGAGCAATGCCGGCTGCTGCGCCTCGAAACTCCGGTGATCACCAATGCCGAGCTGGCCAAGATCCGAGCGCTTGATCGCCCGGGGCTGAAGGCTCGCACGTTCAGCACTCTGTTCCGTCGCGCCGAGGGGCCCGAAGGCATGCGCCGCCGCATGGACGCGCTGCGCGCCGAAATATCGGCGGCGATCGCCGAAGGCGTGACCTTGGTCATTCTCAGCGATCGCGGCGTGAATGCCGACCTCGTGCCGATTCCTGCCCTGTTGGCAACCGCCGGCGTGCACCATCATCTGATCCGTGAAGCCTCGCGTACCCGGTGCGGGTTGATCATCGAAAGCGGCGAGCCCCGCGAGGTGCACCACTTTGCCCTGCTCACCGGCTACGGCGCCGGCGCGGTGAATCCGTACCTCGCCCTGGCCACGATCGCCGACATGAAGGCGCACGGCTACTTCGACGAAAAATACACGATCGAGAAGCTCGAGAAGAACTTCATCAAGGCGGTTGGCAAGGGCCTGTTGAAGGTTGCCTCGAAGATGGGCATCTCGACGCAGCAAAGCTACCGGGGAGCGCAAATCTTCGAAGCGATCGGACTCAACCGCGACTTTATCGACGAGTACTTCACGTGGACCCCCAGCCGCATTGCCGGCGTCGGAATCACGACGATTGCCGAAGAGTCGCTGCGTTGGCACGAATATGCCTGGCCCCGGGCCGATGTACCCACGGTGCTCGAACTCGATGTGGGTGGACAATACTCCTGGCGCCGCAAGGGCGAGGCGCACCTGTTCAATCCCGACGTGATCGCCAAGCTGCAGCGGGCTACGCAGATCAACAGCCGCGAAGAGTTCCGCAAGTTTTGCGAGCTGATCGACAACCAAGAGCGGCAACTGCTGACGCTCCGCGGTCTGCTCGAGTTCAAGCAATGGCCGCACCCGGTGCCGCTCGACGAGGTCGAGCCGGCCTCGGAGATTGTGAAACGGTTTGCCACCGGCGCCATGTCGTACGGCTCGATCTCGAAAGAAGCGCACGAGACGCTGGCGATCGCGATGAACCGCATCGGCGGCCGCAGCAACACCGGCGAAGGTGGCGAAGACCCCGCGCGCTACGAGCTCGACGCCAACGGCGACAGCCGCAACAGCTCGATCAAGCAGGTGGCCAGCGGCCGATTCGGTGTGACGAGCAATTACTTGGTCCATGCTCAAGAGCTGCAAATCAAGATGGCCCAAGGCGCCAAGCCGGGCGAAGGCGGCCAATTGCCAGGGCACAAGGTCGACCAAGAAATTGCTCGCATTCGGCACAGCACGCCGGGCGTGGGGCTGATCTCGCCGCCGCCGCATCACGACATTTACTCGATCGAAGATCTCGCCCAGTTGATCCACGATCTGAAAAACTCGAATCGCGACGCGCGGATCAGCGTGAAGCTGGTGGCCGAGGTGGGCGTGGGCACCGTCGCGGCCGGCGTGGCCAAGGGCAAGAGCGATGTCGTGCTGATCAGCGGCCATGACGGCGGCACGGGCGCGAGCCCGATCACCTCGATCAAGCATGCCGGCATTCCCTGGGAACTGGGCTTGGCCGAGACGCACCAGGTGCTGGTGAAAAACGACCTGCGCGGACGCATTATCGTGCAGACCGACGGCCAGCTCCGCACGCCGCGCGACGTGGCGATTGCTGCGATGCTGGGCGCCGAAGAGTGGGGCATCGCCACCGGCGCGCTGGTGACCGTTGGTTGCATCATGATGCGCAAGTGCCATCTGAACACCTGCCCCGTGGGCATCGCCACGCAAGACCCCGCACTGCGCGCGAAGTTTTCGGGCAAGCCCGAGCACGTGGTGAATTATTTCTTCCTGGTGGCCGAGGGGCTGCGCGAGATCATGGCGCGCCTCGGCTTTCGGACGGTCAACGAGATGGTCGGACGGGTGGACATGCTGTACACGCGACCGGCGATCGAGCACTGGAAGGCGCGTGGGCTGGACTTCTCGAAGCTGCTGTACAAGCCAGAGGTTCCGTCGTACGTGAAAACCTACTGCGCCGAAAAACAGGACCATGGCATTGAGCAGTCGATGGACATGACCACGCTGGTGCCGATGTGCCGCGAGGCGCTCGATCGTGGGCAGCCGGTGGTGCTTGATCTACCGATTCGCAATATCCATCGCACGGCAGCAACCGTGCTGTCGAGCGAGATCACCAAGCGCTACGGGCCCAGCGGATTGCCCGACGACACCATTCAGATCAACTTCCGCGGCACCGCGGGACAAAGCCTGATGGCCTTTGGCGCACCGGGTCTCACGGTGCGTGTCGAAGGCGATGTGAACGACTATCTGGGCAAAGGCTTATCGGGCGGGAAAGTGATCGTCTATCCCGATCGCAATAGCGGATTCAAGGCCGAGCAGAACATCATCGCCGGCAACGTGGTGCTCTACGGCGCCACCAGCGGCGAAGTGTACATCCGCGGCATTGCCGGCGAGCGCTTCTGCGTGCGCAACAGCGGGGCTCGCGCGGTGGTCGAAGGCACCGGCGATCACGGCTGCGAATACATGACCGGCGGCGTGGCAGTGATTCTGGGCGAGACGGGGCGCAACTTTGCGGCCGGCATGAGCGGCGGCATCGCCTACGTGCTCGACGAAAGCGGCGAGTTTCCCGTGCTGGTGAACAAGGAGATGGTCGAGCTCGAAGACCTATCGGACGAAGCCGATCAGCGCGAGGTGCTCGGATTGGTCCGCCGCCATGTGGAATACACCGGCAGCGAGCGTGGCAAGTACGTGCTCGACCACTGGCCGGCGATCGCGGCGAAGTTCGTCAAGGTCATGCCCGTCGACTACAAGCGCGCCCTGGCCGAGATGCACCGAAACCACGAAGCCTCGGGCACACCGGCCGGCGAACTGGTCGGAGCGAAGTGAATCACAAACTCAAGACCTCAGATTACTAGCCACTAGACACCAACCACTAGCTATTGGTTCCCATGGGCGACGTACGCGGATTCATGAAGTTCAGCCGCCGGCACCACGACAACCAGCCGGTCGACGAGCGTTTGCGGCATTACAACGAGTTCCTCAAGGTGCTGCCCGAGGCCGAGCTGCGCCAACAGGGGGCCCGCTGCATGGATTGCGGCATTCCGTTCTGCCATACCGGCTGTCCGCTGGGGAACATCATTCCCGATTTCAACGACCTGGTATACCGCGGGCAGTGGCAAGAGGCGCTCGAACGGCTGCACGCCACGAACAACTTCCCCGAGTTTACGGGTCGTGTTTGCCCCGCGCCTTGCGAGGCGGCCTGCGTGCTGGGAATCAACGAAGACCCGGTTGCGATCAAAGAGATTGAAATGTCGATCGCCGACCGCGGCTTCGACGAAGGCTGGGTCGTCCCCGAGCCGCCGCTGACGCGCACGGGCAAGCGCGTCGCCGTCGTGGGCAGCGGTCCCGCCGGGCTCGCGGCCGCGCAGCAGCTCAACCGGGCTGGGCATGACGTGACCGTGTTCGAGCGTGCCGATCGCCCGGGCGGTCTGTTGATGTACGGCATACCCGACTTTAAGCTCGAAAAGTCGCGCGTCTGGCGGCGCATCAAGCAGATCGAGGCCGAAGGCGTCAGCTTCCGCACCAATGCCAATGTCGGCGTAAACGTTTCGACAGACGAGCTGCGCGACAACTACGACGCCATGCTGTTGTGCGGAGGTTCCACCGCGCCGCGCGACCTGCCGATCCCGGGGCGCCAGCTGCGCGGCATCCATTTCGCCATGGAATTCCTGCCGCAGCAGAACAAGCGCAACCAAGGCGATACGATCGATGGTCCCGATGCGATCTTCGCCACCGACAAGGACGTGATCATCATCGGCGGCGGCGACACCGGAAGCGACTGCACCGGGACCTCAAACCGCCACCGGGCGCGCAGCGTCACGCAATTCGAGCTTCTCCCAAAGCCACCCGATCTTGGCTACTTCCCGCGTGCCAGCGAGCGCCCAGGCCATTCGCCTTGGCCGTACTGGACCATCATGCTTCGCACCAGCAGCTCGCACGAAGAAGGCTGCGATCGCCACTGGAGCGTTCTGACGAAGGAATTTCGCGCCGACGAAAACGGCCACGTAGCCAGCCTCGTCACCTGCACGATCGAGTGGTACACCGATCCGCAAGGCCGCCAGCAGTTCCGCGAGGTGCCGGGGACCGAACAGGTCTGGCCCTGCCAGCTCGTGCTGCTAGCGATGGGCTTTCTCGGCCCCGAAAAGACCGGTCCGATCAGCGATCTTGGCTTGCAGCTCGATCCGCGCGGCAACGTGAAGTGCGACGCGAACTACATGTCGAGCGTGCCGGGAGTGTTCGCCGCCGGCGACCTGCGGCGCGGACAATCGCTCGTGGTCTGGGCGATCCACGAAGGGCGCGAAGCGGCGCGGGCCGTCGATCGTTATCTGATGGGTGCTACGCACCTGCCCAGTGCTGCGGCGGGCGAGTTTGCTTCGCGCTGAACCTCAATCCGTCGCAAACCGCTGCGTCAGATACGCTCTCAAGCGTTCGATCAATTCGGCACGCGGTTGGCGACGCGAAAACGTGTGGTCGGCTCCGTCGATGAACTCGACGTGCAGCGCGCCGGTGCGCGTCATTTTTTTCGCCTGCCGGGCAGCATAGAACGTCAGGATCGTGTAGCCGGGATCGTTCTTGGCAAAGAACATTGCCAGCGTTCGCTTCCGGTCGACGATCCGTCCCAGGTCGCCGGCCAGATCGTCGTTCGCCGGATGTGTGGGGTAGGGCGCGGGGGCATTCGCGTTCGTCCGCCGCGGCTTTCGCAGCCGCCGTCGCTCGTGCAGCACGCGCCACGCGTCGCGCCAGCGGAAAGTGGTTCGTCCAGCAAGAAATTTCAGCCACTTGCTGGGCTGTCGGGCCGCCTTCATCCATCGATCGTGATCGCGTAGATTCCGCGCCGGGTCGGCGTCGATTTGCATGCCGTCTTTCCAGAAGAACGTCAGCGGATTGATCAAGACGCTTTCGACAAGGTCCGGAGCATCGATCTGTGCTGCCGCTTGAAAGGCCGCGTACGCGCCCGAGCACAGTCCCATGAGCACCTGGCGATCGGCGCCGTATTCGCTTCGCAGTCGCTCGACCGCGATTGCAACGTCTCGCAAGGCCGTTGCCGCATACGAATCGTTCTCGCTGGCCGGCTCGGTCGTCACGCTGTCTCCCAGGCCACACACGTCGAGCCTCAAACAACGGAACCCAGCCTGGGCCAGTCGCCGCGCCAACTGCACGTACAATCGGCCCGGACCGACGTGGTGGGTCGCGCCGGCGTTCAGCAGCACGACGGTCGGCAAGCCGGCGTCGATCACCTGTGGCTCGCTCACCACGCCGAACAAATCAGGCTCGACGTTCAGCCGCCAGGCACGTTCGCGAATCGCGCCGCCTTGTACGCGAATCTCTGCGTTTTCGCGGATTGGCGTCGCATGCGGTTCCACCAAGGCCGCCGCAGGCATGTTTTCAGTGAGCCAGTGCGCGATGCGTTCAATCGCTGCCTGGGGAACCTGTCCGAGATGCGGCTCGGCCAGCATTGCACCCATGTCGGGCACTACGATCGATTCGAACGCGATTCCCAAGTCGGTACACCGATTCGCCCAGCGGTCGTTGGCGCGCGTCTCTTCACGCTGCACAACAAGCACACGACGACATTGCGGGCTGCTCGCCTCCAGGCGCAAGGCCGACAACTCGGTCGCCAGTTCCTTGGTCAGCACGCAGCCGCCGGCTTCGATAGCACCTGTCACATCCGCTGCGCCTGCATCCGACGCAGCGCCGGCCCGATCGAGCATCGTCATCTCGCGAACATACGATCGGCCGTTGGACACCGGATCGAACAGCACCAGGTTTTCGATGGCTTCGGCTCGAAGTGCCTCGACGGCAATCAGCGCCCCGGTTCGTGCCCCAATCACATCGATCGAGCGACAGTGCAGCTCGCCGCGCATCCAGTGCAGCATATCGGCCACGTTGGCCTGCCACGTCGCAAGGCGGCGGGGATCGTCGTCGCTGCCAGCCGAATCGCCCGTGCCGTGCCAATCGAATCGCACGGTCGGCATGCCTCGCCGCGCAAGTGCGTCGGCCAAATGCCGCAGGGTGCGGTGGCTGTACAGCTGCTCGTGGCCGATGGGGCTGCAAATCAACACCCCATGGTCGAGTTGCAAGCCACGGCGTGGCCGATGCAGCCAGACCAATAGCGGGTCACCCTGGCTCGTTATGTAACCCGCCGTGCGCGCGATCGCTGGGTCGCCGCTCAACGACGGTGCGTCGATGCTAAGGCCCGCCAAGGCGCACATGCTAAACGTTCTCCGCCGGCACGGGAATCATCGTACCAGCAGTGAAATTCAACGCTTCGAGCGACGGTGCAAAGACGGTGGCCGCGCCAGGCACCCGGCGGAACACGATCGTTTTTGTCCGCTGAGGCGGAAGATGAAAGTAATTGTCGTCGGGTAAATAGCCTTTGGCCGCGAGCCGCACCGCATGCAGAAACGAATCGCTCCGCAACGTGACCCGATAGCGCGAATCGTCGAGCTTTTCCGACGACGCTTCCAGTCGGACATTTGGCAGGTCGGCGGGAACGCGCCGCTGAACAAAATGGAATGCCTCGCCAACGACCTGCTGCGCGTCGTCGTACCAGGTGGCGATGGCAACGTCATGGTGCGCGGGCCCAAACCGATAGGCATAGGCGCTGTCGTAAAATCTTCCGAGAATCGCATCGGCGCTAATGCACTGCCGCGAGTGCGGCTCGGCAACCACATCGACGCTTTGCCGAGCAACCACGGTATGCGGTTCTTTGAGCAACGCCACTTCGATCGTGCCTTGGCGCGCTCCGTCGGATTCGTTCGTCAGGTGCAGGTCGAGCCCGTCGAGCCCTTCATCGGTGATGGTGAGCTGTTGCGAGTTCCACGACCGCTTGAGGTAATACCACGCCGCCTTTGGCAGTCCGTTGGAATCAACGATCCCCCAGCCCGCGCCGGGCCAAAGGTCTTTGTAGAACCAGACCAGGGCGCCGCGAGTGCAGCTTTCGGAACTGCGCCACTCGCTGAACACCTCAGCCATCATTTCGCCCGTAGCCAGGCGCCCCAGGGCCAAATACCGGGGCATGTCCGAGGAACGCAGCGCGATGGGATCGACGCCGAATCGATCGCGCAGATAGTGATCGCGAATGTCTTCAAAGTCCCAGCCGGCGCCGCTGTCGCGCGGCACCCGCTGCTTCCAGCGCGGATCGTGGGTCGCGGGTCGTGCGCCGCCCGTCAGTTGGTCGATCGTCGCCGGCTCGGGGATGTTCGAGAAGCCAAGGCATTCGGGGGTGAACTTCACGGCAGCACGCCGCACATCACCCAGGGGTCGGCGATACGCTCCGACACCGTAGTAATGCGTGAGACCCGTGCGAGTGTGAAACGGCAGCGTGCCGCCGGTGGGCGTCGAGGGGACGTACTCGACTGCGGTGTGGCGCTCGGCGCATAGGGCAGGCAGTCGTTCGCCGAACCACTCGTTTCGCCAGCACTCGCTGGGCATGCCGAGCATGGCGGCCTGCTGCTCCACCTCGCTATTGCCGCAGTAGACGACCACGCTCGGATGGGCCGACAGCCGGCGCAGTTGCTCGCGGGCTTCGGCTTCGATATTCGCGCGGAACGCTGGGTCGTCGACCGGATAATCCATGTTCGCAAACATGAAGTCCTGCCAAACCATGATCCCCAATTCGTCGCACAAGCGATAGAAATCGTCGCTTTCGTAGGTCATGGTGCCGCCAACGCGAAGCATGTTCGCACCGGCATCGCGCGCAAGCCGTAGGTCATGCTCGAGCGCGCCGAGATCGCGACCGCTAGCGAGCAGCTCACTGGTGGTCCAACAGGCTCCGCGGCAGAATAGCGGCTGGCCATTGATCGACAGTCCGAAAGCGTCGCCCGCAGACCGCTCGATCGTCCGGAAGCCGACACTCGGCAAGGGCTGACGATGCACCCGCTCGGCGAACTCGAGCACCAATTCGCAGTCAACGAGCCTCGGTTCGCCGTGCGTGTGCGGCCACCACAATGGCGCGTCGCACACGCGCACCTCGCCAACCACCAGGAACTTGTCGTGCCGGAGCTCAATGGCCAGCGATCGCTCGCAGTCGCCGACACGCAAGGTTGCGTGCCGAATCGCCGCGCCGGCCGACAGATGGGCGCTTACGGCAACGATTCCGGTCGAGCCTTCCAGCCGCGATGCCAGATGAATGTCGTAGGGTACTTCGTTCGACTCGAAGCGGATAGCGCGCCAGGGACCGACGATCGGGGCAACGGGCGACCAACCAGGGATTCGGCCGAGCAGGCTGGTGCGCATCCAGCGCAATTGTTGCTGCGCGACAAGATTGGTCTTCCAACGTGGACGCGGCCGTTTTGCCTTCAGCGCCTCGGTCAACGACCGGAAGCGAATCGCCAACTCGTTTTGGCCCTTCCGATGCGCGGAAGCGTCGATCCGATACTGCCGGAACATGTTGTCGGTCGCCGACAGCGGTTGGCCATTGAGCCAAATCTCGGCCAAGGTTGCCAGGCCGTCGCAGCAGAGCATGCACGCGTGGCCGGCGACCGCATCGGGCATTTCGAATTCGCAGCGAAACCACCAGTCGTAAGCGTCGATATCGACCGGTGCGTCGTCGTTCCAGCGGCCGGCGGACTTCAATGCCCCAGCGACCGTCGTTGGCACGCTGCAAGCGATCCACGCATCGGACGCGGCAAGCAGTTGGCCTGGATGTGTGAACGAACCCGGTGCGTGCTGCGAGCACGACCAGGGTCCCAGCGACGGAAGCGAAGCAACCGCGCTGCGCGAAGGCTGGGCGAGCGACGCATGGTGCATGATGGACATCCAGGTTGCCCTGTTAGCGAAGTCGCGCAACAAGTTCCTTGATCGCTATTTGCCAAACGCGCGCCATCTCGTCGATCGGTTCGAGATCGAGCAGCCGCCGGCGCGCCATGGCACGGGCCAACTGGAATTGCAGCGATTTCGCGCCGCTCGAGAGTGCCGTGAATGCCGCGCGGGCCTTTTCGAGCCCGAGAAAATCGTGCGACCCGAGCCAGTCGAGATAGGTCGCTGCCAACTCGTAGCACGCCCCGAACTGTCGCAGCGTGGCGAACGAGTACTGGTGGAACACCTCCAACGGCTCGTGCACCAGCCAGTCCAAATCAGCGGCAAAGCGCGGCTTGAACTTTTCGAACGGATTGCCTTCGGGCAGCAGATCGAGTTGGCGGTCTAACAGCCGCAGCGAGGCGGTCACCAAATCTTGTCCTTCAGGGGCAACCTGCGAGCGCAGCTTGACGAACTCGACATACGGAGGCAGCAACTCGGTGCCGGCGGGCATACCCAGCCGCAGCACGTTCGCGAAGTCCTCGCCCTGCAACTGGTAATAACCCTGGCCGTGGAAGTAGCCCAACGTTTGGCCAGCGACGTCGATTTCGACCGCTGCGACGGTTGATTTGACGTGTGCCAGGCGATACGCGGTCCCGGCCGTATCGGGCAACCAAAAGGAATCGAGTTCGACGAGCACCGGGCGCCCGAGGCCGATTTGCTCTTCGAGATGTTCGACCATCGGCCGCCAGATTGCCAGCTCTTGGACGTCGATCCGATACAGATCGAACAGGTCACGATGTGGAAACTTGAAGAACGTCCACTGGTCGCCTTCGAAGTCGATCGCCACCGTGAACGGCAGCGCCGCCAGCGGCTCGAAGCCCCAGCCGTGCAGCAGCTCAATCCACACATCGACGTAGCAGTTCGTCTCGGCCCAGCTACGCTCCTGCGTGTGCAGCCGATGCCGCTCGTACGTCGCCGGATCGAGCGCGAGAACCGAAGTGCTCATAGTTCGAGGACCTGCTTCACGTCGCGGGGCCAACGATCGGGATCGAACCCGTGGTGCGTGAACAACGCCAGCGCGATCCGCTCGAGCCCGAAGCCAATGCACGCGGTGTGGGCCGGGCTGCCATCGTGTGTGTGGATCGCGAACGAGTGGCCGAAATGGTCGAGGTGGCAGTTGCACGACGTGATCGCCGTCGGCTTGTCGTTCGAGGCAATCGGGTACACCAACTCGAATTTCAGCACCTGTTCTTTTTGCGTGGCGGCCATCATGCGTCCGCCGCGGCCGAAGAACGGATCGTTCGCGACGACCGGCTTTACGTCGAGTCCGACCGAGTTGAGAATCTCTTGCCCCAGCTTCAGCCACATGTCGCGGTGCTCGAGCGCCTGTTCGGCCGTGCCGAGTCGCACGAACTCGCGTTGGCGGAAAATCTGCATGCGGGCCGGGTCTTGCGAGGGTTCGTGGCGAAACACGAACGAGCGCAGATCGACGATGCGTCCTTCTTTCGGCAGCGTACCGGCGGCTGTGGGATACAGTGGGTAGCAAGCGGCCGGGACCAGCATGACGCGCGAGGGCTCGAGTTCGCGCGTCCAGTCATCGCCTGCCTGCCGCTTTTCGAGCAAGCGAGCATGGTCGCGCTCGTTGCCCAAAAAGCTGTGCACCGAGCCCATCAGGTCGGGAAAGTTTTCGATGTGCGTGGTGCGGAGATAGTTCGCGCGGTCGAAGATTGCCGGGAAGCGCATGACCTCGGCTTTGAATCCGGCGGCGCGGCGCGTCACCGCCCGCTCGAAGCGCTCGATCACATCCTCGAACGTTCCGCTCAGGCCGTAGACGCCCGGGACGCCGAGCGGGATCAGCAAGCCGGCCGCGGCCAATTCATCCTGGCAGCGGCGATAGACGTCGGTCGTCGGTTCGGTGGCGATGCAGCTCATTAGTAGTTTTCCTTGTGGGCGGTGAGCATCGTGGCGTTGAGCCGGGCAATGCGGTCGTTGTTCACCATCAGCGCGGCGCCGTAAGCGTCGCGCAGATGCCGCGAAAGGGTGTACTTCGAATCGTTGCGGTAGCCCGAAATGCCGCAGATCAGCAGCGCCCCGCCGACGACATCCACAATCCGCCGCGAGCACGACAGCTTCAGGTTGTTCGTGCGAATCGAGAAACCAAAGCCTTCGAAGCTCTGTGGATTACCGCTATTCAGTAGGCCCAGGTACTCGTGCGCCAAGCCGTACACGTTGTGCCGCATCTCTTGCAGCACCTGGTCGACCTCGGCCAGGCGGACGGCCGACAGTGGCGTTTCGCCGGGATTCTTGCGCGCCTCGGCCCGCACAAAAGCCCGGGCCCGGTTGACTGCGTCGGCCGCGATGCCGGTCCACAAGGCGCCCCACACAATGTGCGAGTAGGGGTGCATCGTCTGGGCCAGAATTTCGTTGAACGGGGTCGGCAGAATCTGGTCGGCATGGCCCCGGGCGGTCAAGGTGAAGCCCGAACTGCACGTGCCGCGGAAACCCATCGTGTCCCAAGTCGAAAGTGGTTCGGTCGTATATTCACCGCGGCGGACCATGACGTGCACCTGCTCGCTGGGTGCGGCATCGGGCGCGCGGCGGCAGGTGACGAGTATGTCGTCGGAGTATTCGCCGTACGAAATGACCGGCGCTTTTTTGGTGAGCGTGAACGTATCGCCTTTGGTTTCGACGCCGCAGACGCTCGAGCGCAGATCGCCGCCGGTGCCCACTTCCGTGGTGGCCGAGGCCATGAGCCGCTGTTCTTCGACAAGCTGCCGCAGGTACCGGCGAAAGTACGCCGATTGCTGGGCATGATGCACCACGCATCCGACCTGGATCTTGTGCATGGCGTAGATCATGGCCGACGAACCGCAGTAATTGCCCAGGGCTTCGCAGATTCGCGCGACCTCGACAATGTTCAGCCCCATGCCGCCGTACTCGCGCGGCACGTAGGCGCTCAGCAGCTTGGCCTTGGCCAAAGCGTCGATCGACTCGCGCGGGAAGCGGGCGCGAGTATCGACATCGCCCGCGTGCTTGGCGAGCACCTCGCGGCCGATGGTATGGGCTTGCGACAACAGTTCACTAA
>DASZPI010000099.1:0-4069 GCA_035550355.1 Pirellulales bacterium | reverse complement strand
GCCACCGACGCGCGGCAGGTCACGCACATGATGGTGGGACGCGAGATCGAAGCGACCCATTTCGAGTCGCGAGTCGCAGGTCAACCACTGCTCGAAGTTCAGGGGCTGTCGTTGCCTTGGCCAGGCCACGCACGGCAGTGGCGGCTGCGAGAGATCAGTTTCACGTTGCGTCGTGGCGAGATTCTGGGCATTGCCGGGCTGATGGGCGCCGGGAGAACCGAGTTGCTCGAATGCCTATTCGGCGCGGCGACCGAGACACCCCAGGGACGCATCCTGCTCGAAGGACGCGAGCTGCATTTGCGCCATCCGGCCGATGCATGTCGCGCGGGAATCGCACTCGTCACTGAAGATCGCAAGCGGCTCGGCCTGTTCGATCGGCTTACTGTCGGGCAGAACATGACGATGGTCGAGCTCCACCGGGCCGCACGCTCGGGCCTGGTGCGCCATGCCGCCGAACGTCGCATGGCGCAGGCGATGGTCGATCGGCTGCGCGTCAAAACCCATTCGATGGAATCGGCCATCACCAGCCTCAGCGGCGGCAACCAGCAAAAGGTTATCCTCGGGCGCTGGTTGCTGGCCGAGCCGCGCGTGCTGCTGCTCGACGATCCGACGCGCGGGATCGATGTCGCCGCCAAAGCGGAACTGTATGGGCTGTTCGATCAACTATGTCGCGGTGGCATGGGGGTGATCGTCACATCAAGCGAGCTGCCCGAGCTATTGACGCTCTGCGATCGCATTCTGGTGCTGTGCGAAGGACGGCTGACGGGCGAGTTCGCACGCGCCGAGGCGACCGAGCAGCGCATCATGGAGGCCGCGACGGCTCGTCAAGCCAGTTGATCGGCTAACTGCCGATATAGCGTGCGTAAACGCCTTTCGCGACGCTCACGTCGTCGGTGCCGCTGATAATCGCACGGCCGTCGGGAAAGACGGTCACCACGTAATTCTCGATCGCAGCGCGGAGCAGGAACGCATTGCGCGTCATCCGGGCGACACCCGTCAGTCGCCGTTCGAGGTCGTCGAACGATAACTTCGCCTGGTTCGATGCCGGCGAGATTTGCACGGCGTTGCGTCCGCAAAGCACCGCGGGAGCCGTGGCACGGTTGCCACGCAGCCACGCGAGCGTGCCGTGCTTGCAAGCAGGACAGTCGCTCGATTCGCGCAGACCATCGAGCCGCACGGCGCGGACGTCGGAGGTCCACAAATCAACGATCAACAGGCTGCGCTGGATGGCCTCGCGATGGCCGGAAACGATCTTGATGGCTTCCTGGCATTGGATCGCCGCGACGACGAGGACGATCGGCGCCAGCACGCCCGCGGTTTCGCAGGTTGGTGCGGTGCCGGGCGGCGGAGGCTCGGGAATCACGCACCGCAAACAAGGCGTTTCGCTGGGTAGGATCGTCATGGTCTGCCCCTCGCTGCCAAGGCAGCCGCCATAGATCCATGGCAGGTCGCGGGCGATCGCAATGTCGTTGAGCAAGAACCGTGTTTCGAAATTGTCGGTGCCGTCGACGATGACATCGACACCGTCGCAGAGGGCCTCGATGTTCGTCGGCGTCACATCGGCCACCACCGGCTCGATCGCGATCTGCGAGTTGATCTGCCGAAGCTTCTCGGCTGCGGCGATCGCCTTCGGCACCCCGGCTGCGGCATCGGCCTCGTCGAACAGCACCTGGCGCTGCAGGTTTGTCAGCTCGACAAAGTCGCGATCGACGATCCGCAGTCGGCCGACACCTGAGCGGGCCAACGTGCTGGCGATCACGGTTCCCAGCGCTCCGCAGCCGACAATCAGCGCCCGGCTGGCCAGCATTCGCCGCTGTCCCGTTTCGCCGCCCAACGGCGCGTAGCGCATTTGGCGGGCGTAGCGCGCGAGCTCGTACGGAATTTCAGGTGTGGACATCGGCGGTGCTTACGTTCCGTGCAGGATCATATACCCAGCGTACTCGCCGCCGCCGGCGAGGTCGCGTTGCAGGCGGTCGCATTCGATGCGCGCCTCGGCCAGATCAGCGTCCGCGACCCAGCGGCACGCGATCCGCGGCACAGCCAGCTCGGGCGTACTCAGCGCATCGCCGGCGAGCACCTGCGACCAATCCGCGGGCGAGACCGTTTCGCCGGGGCCGTACCACGAGCCAACGATCAGGTTGGCTGCGGCCGAACGCTCGCCGGCTGTGGGCGTCGATCGCCGATTCAATAGCGCGATTCCGACCGACGGCCAACGGGCGAGATATGCAAGCCGTTGCGGATCTTCTTCCATGGCGACGACGATCACCCCCAGACGCGATGTTTCTTCGAGTGTCGTATCGTCTGGCGCATGAATGGCGCACGCCGCCGACTGACTTCGCCAAGCGGACCACGGCGACTCGCAGTCGAGCGAGCGATCGACGGCGCGCAGCACCCATCGACGTCCATCGAAGCTGAGGTGATCGCCTTGCGTCGCCAATCGTCGGATCGCGAAGGTCCGAGTGCCCGCGGCGATCGTCGTCGCATCGCGCGTCAATTCGATTTCGGCGCGATACAGGAACGGCAGCTCGGGTGTCCAGAAGCAGGGATCGGGCAGGACCGTCTCGGCCAGCGCGCCACCGTGGTCGCCGCGATCGACGAGGCGCACGCTGGTTTGCAACGTGCGCGCATACTCGCAAAACGGGCCGACAATCCTGCCGCCAACACGAACGCCTGCTGCGCTCGCGGCGGCGCGCACATAGATTCGAGCTTCGGCCGAGTTCACCTCGCCATGGAACACTTCCAACGGCAATTCGTGGAATTCAAACATCGACGGTCGGCCGCACGTCTTCGGCCAGCGCTTGGGCCAGGTACTTGCCGGTGACCGACTCGGCGCTGTGGGCAATAAACTCGGGCGTCCCCTGGGCGACGACCTGTCCGCCCTCGGCGGCTGCGCCGGGACCGAGCTCGATCACGTGATCGGCATTCTTGATTAAGTGCAGGTTGTGCTCGACCACAATCAGCGAATGCCCCACGGCCAAAAGCGCCTCGAAACAATCGAGCAATTGAACGATATCGGCAAAGTGCAATCCGGTTGTCGGCTCGTCGAGCAAGAACAGCGTGCGATTTCGCTTGGCGGCACTCATGTACGCAGCCAACTTGAGCCGCTGCGACTCGCCACCCGAAAGCGTGTTGGCCGGCTGG
The DNA here is from genome assembly GCA_035550355.1 of Pirellulales bacterium. GTDB lineage: Bacteria > Planctomycetota > Planctomycetia > Pirellulales > PNKZ01 > DATAXP01. Next base: position 928 of record DASZPI010000099.1, on the reverse strand, counting down.
CCAAGGCGCACGTAGTCAAGCCCCACGTCGATCAGCCGCTTCAGACGGGCCTGAATCTTCACCTGGCCGCGAAAAAACATGAACGCCTCGCGAACCGTCATCTCGAGCACGTCGGCAATGTTGCGGCCCCGGTACTGGACATCGAGAATCTCGCGTCGATACCGCCGCCCTTGGCAGGCGCTGCACTTCATGTAAACGTCGGCCAAAAATTGCATGTCGATCTGAAGGTAGCCGTCCCCTTCGCACTGCGGGCAGCGGCCCCCTTCGACGTTGAAGCTAAAATGACTGGCCGTGTAGTTGTGTGTCTTGGCATCGATCGTCGAGGCGAACAGCGCTCGGATTTCATCGAACGCCTTGATGTAAGTCACCGGGTTTGAGCGCGGCGACCGCCCGATCGGCTCCTGGTCGACGAGGATCACATCGCTGAGCTGGCCATCGCCGTAGACGTCGTCGTACGCGGCAGGCGGCTCGGAATCTTTCTTCAAGCGGCGGCAAAGCGCCGGGTAGAGCGTGTCCTGCACGAGCGTGCTTTTTCCGGCGCCGCTAACACCGGCCACGACACACAGCACTCCCAGCGGAAACTCAACCGTCACATTCTTCAGATTGTTGCCGCGAGCGCCGGTCAGCCGAATCCAGCCGTGGTTCGGCACGCGCCGACGCGTCGGACTACGAATGGCTCGACGGCCCGACAGGTAATCGCCGGTCAGGCTGTCGGAGGACTCAAGCATCTGGGCAACCGTGCCTTGGAACACGACACGCCCGCCGCGCTCGCCGGCGCCGGGGCCGATTTCAACGACTTGGTCGGCGGCGCGGATCATCGATTCGTCGTGCTCGACCACGACGACCGTGTTTTGCCGATCGCGCAGTCGTTGGATCGCGGCGATCAGCCGCGCGGTATCGCGAGGGTGCAGGCCGGCGGTCGGCTCGT
>DASZPI010000098.1:0-1946 GCA_035550355.1 Pirellulales bacterium | reverse complement strand
GTACTTTTTCGCTTCGTCGACCGTGGGAAACCGCCAGATGTAGTCCTCGACGTCACCGCTGATCGCAACAGCCTGATCTTCGGCTTTCCAATTTGCGCGGCCGTAACGGCGGCCGGCGGCGATCTCGGCGTCGGTTTCAGGGGTCTTGTCGAATGGGAGCGGCTCTCGAAAATCGCCGCGCATTCTCATGCCGGGCAGTTCTTCTGGCGTGAGGAACATAGCGAAGAACTGTTCTTTGCTCGCGCCGGGCAAATCTTGGGCACTCGCCGCTTCACCGACCAAGCACAACCCCAACGCGCTCGCCAGAATGCCCCAGCCGCGAAGTAATCGCCGGCCCATGATGCGTCTCCTTGAAGTCGAAGACCGAACTGGTCGGAACCGAGGCATATTATGCTACGCCAAAACGCGTCTCGCCACTGTTGTGTTGGTCCCCGAGCGTTGACCCGATCGGCGCCGCCGATAAGCTAAGGGCGTCACCACGGCGATCCCATGTCGCACAACGCGCACGAATCGTTTCGCACCCATCTGGTCAAGCATTTGCCGGCAATGATCGGCCTGATGCTGGTCATGTTCGCGCTCGAGTATTTCGGGCTGCTGCATGGCTACGAAACGCGTGCGCTCGACGTGCTTTTCGGGTTGCAAGGATCGCGTGAGTCGCAGCAGGTGATGATCGTCTCGGTCGGCGACGACGAGTATCACGATCCCGAACTGTTTGATGGCACGAGCCCGCTGCGCCCCGACGGACTGAAGAAAATCCTCGATGCCGTTGCGGCCGGAGGGCCGAGCGTCATTGCAGTCGATTTTGACAGCTCGTCCGAGGCGTTTCGGAATCACCAGTGGCCACCGGCCGTTTGGGCCTGCGATGCCGAGCCGGTTGCGGACGACGAGCACGGCGGCCACGGCTCGGTGACCATCCATCCTTTTCCGGCGCTGGGAGGCGAGCTTATCGCGCAGCCAGCTTCGGCCGGAGTGAGGCCGCCGCGTGCCGCGGTCGTGTTGTTCCCTCGCGATCACGATGGCATTGTGCGCCGTTACCGGCGCGTATTCGACGTGGTGGAAAGCGAAGGAGACGCCGATGGCGCTCATCCAGCGCAGGTGCAAATCGATTCGCTTCCCTGGGCGGCATTCAAGGCATTCGAAGCGACGAACAACGATCGTCACGGCAACAACTCTAGCGTCGCACCTACGGCCAGCAGCGCTGCGAAGCCGCTGCGAAGCGAAGATCTGCTGATGAATTTTGCCGGCGACCGATACAGCTTTGCGCGCGTCCCGGCGCGCGTGGCGCTCATCGGCGCGAAGCAGAGTTGGTGGTCGGAGCGATCGCCGCTGAAAGACAAGATCGTGCTCGTCGGCGGCTTTTATCGCGAAGCCCGCGACGAATACATCACTCCGGTCGGGCCAATGCAGGGGGTCGAACTCTTAGCCCAGGCGATCGAGACCGAACTGCTGGGCGGCGGCATCCGTCCGTTGAACACCGCGCTGGCCATGGCGATTGAATTCATTGCCAGCGTGTTGCTGGTTTATGTGAACTGGCGTTATCCCTCGCCACGGGCGATCACGCTCAGCCTGATTTGCATGTGCGCGGCGGCCGTTGCAGGAAGCTTTCTTGCGTTTCGCACGCTGGCCTTCTTCTTCAATATCGGCGCCTACTTGTTCGGCGTGTGGACTCACTTGCAGTACGACAACGCGCGCGATCGGCGGCAATTGCGCAAGGAAGTCGAAGAATATCGCCGGCGCTTCGGCCCGCTCGGGGCGAAGGCCTGACCCGATTTCTTCGATTCAACACAGTTGCACGGCGAACAGTCGGCTACCAGAATCGGTGTTCTGCCGCAGCCTCCCCGTTCGCCGGCTCGCTCGCGCCACCGCTTCTGTTTATCTCCACTCACTGAGTCGATCGCATGCGTTGCATTTCTCTCGCCGTTGTGTTTGTTGCTTGCACAATTCCC
>DASZPI010000097.1:0-3357 GCA_035550355.1 Pirellulales bacterium | reverse complement strand
CGGACCGGCAGCGTGTAGCCGATCGAGATCGAGTCGCCGATGAGCAGCACCCGCGGCAGGCCGGGGACGTCGGTGATCGGCGCGATGGCCGGGTTTTTGGCCGAATCGGAATCGGCCACCGTTTCGCCTTCATTGAGCACGCGACCGCGATTCAGCGCCCCGGCCTTGGCCAGCAGTGGCGCCAGCGTTGCATCGAACGCTAACAACGCCTGGCGCTGCGCGGCGTCGAACTCGCGGGTGGCCTGGTGATAGCGGACCGCCACGTCGTGCTCGCGTTCGGCCGGAAACTTGGCCCGGTCGGCAACATACGCTTTGCGTGCCTCGGCGTAGCGAGCGCTGGTTTCCGAAAACTTCGGGTCCTTCTTGATCGCCGCCAGCGCCGTCGCCAGGCGCTTCGCATCCTCGGCGTTAAGACCTTTGGTGCTCAGCGGAGCGGCACTGGCGAGCGTGCCGGCGGCGAACAGCACGACGCAACCAATTGCGATTTGCGATGCGAGTTGCGACTTCATGATGGTTTACCTGCGAATACGGGGCATTGTGCACCTAATGTACCCAGCCGGCAGGCTTCGTGCTTGCACACACGTCCGGCGCGACGATGCAACTGGCGTTGACCCTCTCGTGCGATCTTTCCTATACTTCCGCCGCGCAAGTTTCAGCGGGCATTTGACCCGTGATTTGCCGTGCTGGAATCGAGTTTAGGGAGAAACTCGCCATGGCCCAGAAGGATCTGGACCTCGCTCGTCGCCAGGCTCGTCGTGCTCGATGGCAATGGTGCATCGCCGGCGTATTGGTGCTTGGCTTCTGCATTGTGGTGCGAATGGGCACCGGCGCTTGGACGGCCGAGGCGGCCCCGCCGCTCAAGTTGTTCCCGTCGAAGCCCGCGGCGCCGGCAAAGAGCGAACCTGCAAAGGTCGCTGCGTCGGGCGCTTCGGCGCCGGCCGACTTGCCCGACAACGTGTCGCGCCCCCAAGTCGTGGCGATGGTCAACGAAGAAAAGATCACGCGCAACGATCTTGCGCAAGAGGCGGTCGTGCACTACGGCGAAGAAGTGCTCGACATGCTCATCAACAAGCACCTGATCCACGACGCCTGCGAGAAGCGCGGCGTTACGGTTACGCAGGAAGAAGTCAGTGCCGAAATCGACCGCATGTCGGAACGTTTCGGCGTGGCCACCGAGCAATGGCTGAAAATGCTCAAGGAAGAACGCAACATTTCGCCGCAGCAATACTCGCGCGACATTATCTGGCCGTCGATCGCGCTGCGCAAGCTGGCCGCCGACCGTGTCGAGCCGACCGCCGAAGAGATCCAGCAAGCCTACGAGACGCAATTCGGCGCCGCGGTGCAGGTGCGGCTCATCGTGTGCAAAGAGCTCGAAAAAGCGCGCAAGGTCCACGAGCTGGCCGTCAAGTCGCCCGATGATTTCGGCAACCTGGCCAAGCAATATTCCGACGACACGAACAGCGCCAGTGCCAAGGGGCTGATCCAGCCGATCCGCAAGCACATGGGCGACCCGAACATCGAGCGGATTGCGTTCAATCTGCAGCAGGGCGAGGTTTCGGAGATCATCACCGTCGGGCCGGAATACGCCATGCTGCGTTGCGAGCGGCACCTGCCGGCACGCGATGTCGATCCGGAGAGCGTGCGCCGCGTGCTCATCGAGTCGTGCCGCGACAAAAAGCTGCGCCTGGCCGGCGCCGAGATTTTCCAAGAATTGCAGGCCGAGGCGCACGTCGACAACATGCTCAAAGACCCGGCCAAGCAATCGCAGAATCCCGGCATCGCCGCGATCATCAACGGCCGCAAGATCACCATGCTCGAACTTTCCGAGGAGTGCATCGACCGGCACGGGGTGCAGACGCTCGAAGGAACCATCAACCATCGGATCCTCGAGCAGGCTTGCAAACGCGCAAAGATCGACATCACCGAAGCCGAGATCGATCAGGAGATCGCGCTCGCCGCCGAGACGATGGGCCGGCTAAAGCCGGACGGCTCGCCCGATGTGCAGGCTTGGCTTGGCGAAGTGCTCGAAGAGCAAAAAACCACCGTCGAGCGTTACCGCCACGACGCGGTTTGGCCGAGCGTCGCCCTGAAAAAGCTGGTCGCCAGCAAGGTCGACGTCACCGCCGAGGACCTGAGCCGCGGCTACGAAGCGAACTGGGGCATGTGCAAGCGCTGCCGCGCCATCGTGTTCAACGGCAACCAATTGCGCAAGGCGCAAGAAGTGTGGGATATGGCCCGCTCGAAGCCGAACATCGATTACTTCGGCGACCTGGCCGAGGAATACTCGGTCGAGGCGAGCAGCCGAGTGCTGCGCGGCGAAATTCCGCCCGTCCAACAGCACGGCGGTCAGCCAATGCTCGAGAAGGAAGCCTTTGCTCTCAAGGCCGGCGAACTCTCAGGCGTGTTCCAACTTGGCGAGAAATGGGTGATCTTGTTCTGCGAAGGCGACCTGGACCGTCGCAGCCAGGCCCCGCCGTTCGAAGAGGTGCGGTCGCAAATCTACGACGACGTGTTCGAGAAGAAGCTCCGCATGGCGATGGCCAGGGAGTTCATGAACCTGCAGGACCTGGCGACGGTCGACAATTTTTTGAATCCGCTCGGCTCGCGATCGCCGACCAAGGGCCAAAGCCTGGACACGATCACGGCCGAGGCCGCGGTCAAGGCGCAGGCCGGACCGATGGCCCGCACCGCCTCGAGCGCCGCGACCCAGCGACGATAAGCGCAAGTTAAGCTGTACCGGGCCTTCCCGATTTGCGGGAGCGGCACGCGGTACACGGCCGCTGACTGGGCAAATTGGTCTGAATTCGCGCGATCTCGGCTGCGAACCCGGCCCCCGTCGGGACGGGAAGCGAGTTGGCTTGCGTGTCGCCGCTGGTTATCCTAAAGCGATTGCCGCAAATCGCTTTTCCACCTGCGGCAGCGCACCTCGAGCCCCTGGTTCTATGAGTTCTTCGCACGGCGATAGCACTGCCAATGGCAGCCCCGCGCCCTTCAAAATTCGTTTTGCAGAGCGGATGGATCGCCTGCCGCCCTACTTGTTCGGACGCATCAACGCCCTGTTGCTGCACAAGCGCCGCGCGGGCGACGACGTGATCGACATGGGGATGGGCAATCCCTCGGAGCCGCCGCAAGACCTGGTGATCGAAAAGCTGGTCGAGGCAGCGCGCGACCCGCGCAATCATGGCTACAGCCAATCGATCGGCATCTTGAACCTCCGCCGCGAGGTGGCTGGCAAGTACTACCGCAAGTACGGCGTGCGCTTGGATCCCGAGCGCGAAGTGATCGCCACGCTCGGTTCGAAGGAAGGGTTCAGCCATTTGTGCCTGGTGTTGATGGGCCCCGGCGACACGGCGATCG
>DASZPI010000096.1:0-2244 GCA_035550355.1 Pirellulales bacterium | reverse complement strand
GTGCAGGATCGGGCCAACGAGTTGCTGCGCAGCGGCAATGCCGGCGTGAAGCGCGTGCCGCTGGAGCGCGCATTGGCTGCCGCAACCACGCATCGCGAAGACCTGACGATGCCATACGTCAACGACCTGCGCAACGTCGTTGATCTGGATGCGATCCGCGACGCCAAGCTGAAGCTCGGAGTCGATCCGCTCGGCGGCGCCGCGGCCCACTATTGGCAGCCGATCAACGAAACGTACGGCCTGAACATCGAAGTCGTGAACACGGCGATCGACCCGACGTTTTCGTTCATGACGCTCGACCACGACGGCAAAATCCGCATGGATTGCAGCAGCCCCTACGCGATGGCAGGGCTGGTGAAGCTGAAGGATCGCTTTGACGTGGCCTTTGGCAACGACCCCGACAGCGACCGCCACGGCATCGTCACGCCCAGCGCCGGCCTCATGAACCCGAACCACTATTTGGCCGTGGCGATTCAATACCTGTTGCAGCATCGCCCCGCGTGGCCGCGTACCGCCGCCGTCGGCAAGACGCTGGTCTCCAGCAGCATGATCGATCGCGTGGTCGAGCATCTCGGGCGCGTGCTCAACGAGGTGCCGGTGGGCTTTAAATGGTTCGCTCCCGGGTTGTTCGACGGCAGCGTGTGCTTCGGCGGCGAAGAGAGCGCCGGGGCCAGCTTCCTCCGCCGCGACGGCACGGTGTGGACCACCGACAAGGACGGCGTGATCATGAACCTGCTGGCGGCCGAGATCACGGCGCGCACCGGCCGCGAACCGGGGCTGCACTTCCGCGAACTCGCCGAGCGGTTCGGCATGCCGTACTACACGCGCATCGACGCCCCCGCGACGCCCGAGGAGAAGGCGAAACTGCAAAAACTGTCGCCCGAAGCGGTCCGCGAATCTTCGCTCGCCGGCGATCCGATCACGGCCAAGCTGACCAAGGCCCCCGGCAACGGCGCGGCAATCGGCGGGCTGAAGGTGGTGACCGCCAAAGGCTGGTTTGCAGCGCGTCCTTCCGGGACCGAGAATATCTATAAGATCTACGCCGAAAGCTTCGTCGGCGCAGAGCATTTGGATCGCATCGTCGACGAAGCGAAACGTGTTGTTGCCGCCGCGCTTGAACAAGCATGATCGACGACCAGGCCGAAGCCGATTCATCGTTGCCCCCTACGTCGCACGCCCGCAACGGTGAGTCGCCGCCCAGGGTGCTGGTCGTCGACGTCGGCGGCAGCCATGTCAAACTGCTCTCGCAGGAGCTCACGGTTCCGCGAAAATTCGTTTCCGGTCCCACGCTGACTCCCAAGCAGATGGTTGCCCGCGTGAAGCGCATGGCGCGCGACCTGCAATACAAAGTGCTGAGCATCGGCTACCCCGGACCGATCCTGGCAAGCCGGATCGTCGCCGACCCGCCGAATCTGGGCCAAGGCTGGGTTGGATTTGACTTTCAGCGGGCGTTCGGCAAGCCGGTGAAGCTGATCAACGACGCGGCGATGCAGGCGTTGGGCAGCTACACGGGCGGCAAGATGTTGTTCCTGGGCCTCGGCACGGGGCTCGGCTCGGCCCTGGTGTTCAATGGCATGGTCGAGCCGATGGAACTCGCTCATCTGCCGTACCGCCGCGGCACGTTCGAAGACTACGTCGGCCAGCGCGGCCTCGATCGCCTGGGCAAAAAGAAGTGGCGCAAACACGTGCTCGACGTCATCGAGCGTCTGCGCGCGGCGCTGCTGCCGGAGTATGTCGTCATTGGCGGCGGCAACGCGCGGCACGTCGATGAGCTTCCCGAGAACTGCCGCTTCGGCAACAACGCCAACGCTTTCGTCGGCGGTTTCCGCTTGTGGCAAACCTCGGCCCGGGCACACCCCGATTCGTTCCATGTACGCGATAGCGCCGCCGTTCAAGGCAACCCTCCCTCGGTAAGTGCACCATGAATGCTTCTGCGAAACCGCTCGACGACTCACCCGCCTGGCAGGCCCTGGCAAACCATTTTCGCGAAATCGGCTCGCTGCATTTGCGCGAGCTGTTTGCCGCCGACGCGGCGCGCGGCCAGCGCATGGCGCTCGATGCGGTCGGCATTTACTTCGATTATTCGAAAAACCGTGCCACCGCACGCACGCTCGAACTGCTCATGCAGTTGGCCGACGAGGCGAACCTGCGCGGCCGCATCGACGCCATGTTCGCCGGCGAAAAAATCAACGTCACCGAGCATCGCGCCGTGTTGCACGTGGCGCTGCGCGCCCCGCGCGGAGC
>DASZPI010000095.1:0-4265 GCA_035550355.1 Pirellulales bacterium | reverse complement strand
GGTTCGGTTGGCTTTGTCGAACGACGCCTTGAACACGATTTGCACCGGCAGCTCGTCGGCAAGCTTGCGCAGTCGGTCGGCGATCGACAGGGTCAGCGCCTCGGACTCGATCACGCATGGCCCGGCGATTACCAGCAGCGGCTGGCCGCGTCCTACTCGATAGTTGCCGATCACCAACGGATTGTCGGGCATGCGGAGCTGCGGCCTTCAGCACGAGATTCTAGGGGTCGCGGCAGCATCATACCCGCGCCCGCCACGGCTTGAGAACGCTCATTTCGTCGCGCCAGCCGATGTGCGTCTATTCCACGGCAAAATGCGGCACCTGTTGCGATGTGCGGCATCGTGGCCCGGGTAAACCACCGCGCGTTCATTCAATGGTCGACCACCGTTAATCCATAGCGGGCATGCGATTGCGTCGCAACACGAAGGGTCGCATGCGCCGGTTCCAGGCCGTGGCATGCCGGCTGCCTATGTTTGGGCCAGCTAGTCCGAAGGGCCTCCGACGCAAACTCCGCCAAACCGGGCTTCATCCCCTGGCCCGTTGGTTGCCTTCGAATGTTTTCGGGGCGCGTCGGAGGCCCGACTTTTTCGATCGCACGACGGCCGAACACGGGTCCGCGGTCGGCACTTGGCGTGCCGAGCCAACCGTGATAAATTTTAGGGCTTCGGATAATTTGGACGCGAAGGGCCCGGCAGCCATCGCAACCGCGGTTGCACGCGGCCCAAGTCGTCCTGGCACGCCAGCATAGCTTCAATTGGCAGAGCACCGCATTCGTAATGCGGGGGTTGTGGGTTCGACTCCCACTGCTGGCTTTTGAACGCTTTCTTTCTGGAGAATCGTCCGATGGCTCAACTGCTCGATCAAGGTCTCAAGCAGCTTATTCTGTCCAATAGTCCGTTCGGCCCGCGTGAAGTCGAGCAGATCGCCCAGTCGATCAGCAGCGACTTTTCGAACTACCGCTTGCTGCAAGAGGCCGTCCAGGAACTCGAGCAGAAGGACGACCAAAGCCCGGCCGGCAAAGTCCGCCTCGGCGTATGCTACTACCTGCAGGGCCGGTATCGTTTGGCCGAGGAGGCGCTCAGCAAGGCCGACGGCGGCGCACTGGCGTACTTTTACCTGGGCAAGACGCGCTTCGCCCGGCAGGAGTACACCACGGCGATTGACGCCTACAATCTGGCTGCGAAGGCGGGCTACAACGCCGACCTGTGCGCCTTGGCCCGTGCCGAAGCGCTGCGTTACAACCGTCAACCCGCCGAAGCGTTGAAAGTGCTCGATGGCTTGTCGGGCGCGGTCGAGCAGTCGGCCGAGTACCTGTATCAGCGTGCTGCGACGGTGTCAGCGATCGGTGGCAACCCGCAAGAATCGATCCGTCTGTACGAACGCGCCGTCGAAATCGACCCGCAGCATGCCGGTGCGTTGTTCGGTTTGGCGCTCGAGAACGAACGCCATGGCAACGACGATACCGCCCTGGAGCTTTATCAGCGGTCAATCGCGCGGTTTCCGGTCAACTATGGCTCGCTGCTGAACCTGGGAATCTTGTATGAAGATCGCCAGCAGTACGATCGGGCCCGGCAGTGTTACCAGCGAATTCTCGAGATCTTCCCCAACGACAGCCGCGCCGCGTTGTTCTTCAAAGATGCTAACGCCAGCGGCGACATGTTCTACGACGAAGATGCACAGAAGCGCCGCGAGCGTTTGAATCAACTGCTCAGCGTGCCGGTCACCGATTTCGAGCTCTCAGTCCGCAGCCGAAACTGCCTGCAAAAAATCGGCTTGATGACACTCGGCGATCTGACTCGCACTACCGAGCAGGAACTGCTCAGCAGCAAGAACTTCGGCGAAACGTCGCTGACCGAGATCAAAGAGATGATGACCTCCAAGGGCCTGTCGCTGGGGCAATTTGCCCACGAGCGCACGCGGCCTGAGATTGGCTTCGAACCGGAGCAGGTCTCGCCCGATGAACAGGCCCTGCTCAGCAAGCCGATTGCCGACCTGAACCTGTCGGTGCGTGCCCGCAAGTGCATGATTCGGTTGGGGGTGACGACGATCGGCGAACTCGTGCGCCGCACGGGCGACGAGCTGCTGGAGTGCAAGAACTTCGGCGTAACCAGCCTCAACGAGGTGCGCGAGAAGCTCACGGGCCACGGCCTGAAACTCCGCGGCGACTGAGCCGTCGCAGCCCATGGCAGATTTTTCGTTCACGGTCCACTTCACCGCCGGCACCTCGCGCGCGCGCAGCGGGACGTTCCAAACGCCGCATGGCAACGTTTCGACGCCGGCCTTTATGCCCGTCGGCACGCAGGGCACGGTCAAGGGGCTCACGGCGCCGCAATTGCGCGAAACCGGCGCCGAGATGATTTTGGCCAACACCTACCACCTGGCGTTGCGCCCGGGCGAAGACGTGGTGCGCGACCTGGGCGGCTTGCATGCCTTCGCCCAGTGGTCGGGACCAATTCTGACCGATAGCGGCGGATTCCAGTTGTTCAGCCTGGCCGAGGCGACGCGCATCGACGAGCAAGGCGCGGTGTTTCGATCGCACCTCGATGGTCGCGCGGTGTTGTTGACTCCCGAGCGCGCCGTCGAGATCCAAGAGGCGCTGGGCAGCGACGTGGCGATGGTGCTCGATCACGTGGTCGCGCTGCCGGCCGAGCACGATGCGATCGTCGATGCAATGGAGCGCACGCTGCGCTGGGCGGCGCGTTGCCGCGACGCGGCACGGCGCACCGATCAGGCGCAGTTCGGCATCGTGCAAGGCGGCCTCGACGAGCAGCTGCGCGTGCGCTGCGCCGAGGCGCTGGCGAAGCTCGATTTCGTTGGCTACGCGATTGGCGGCCTCAGCGTCGGCGAAACGCCGGATGAGATGTACCGTGTGATCGATTTCACGGTCCCAGCGATGCCCGCCCAGAAGCCGCGTTATCTGATGGGGGTTGGTCGGCCGCAAGACCTGCTGGAGGCGGTCGCTCGCGGCGTCGATCTGTTCGACTGCGTGATGCCGACGCGCAACGGACGCAACGCGCTGGCATTTACCGATCACGGCCCGCTGCGATTACGCAATCAGCAGTACCAGCGCGATCCACGTCCACTCGAAGCCGGCTGTCCGTGTTTGGCTTGTCGCCATAGCCGCGGATATTTGCGTCACTTGTGCATGGCTGGCGAGATGCTCGGCTGCACGCTGGTGTCGATTCATAACCTCACGTACTACCAGCGGCTGCTGGCAGGAGCGCGCGAAGCGATCGCGGCCGGACATTTCGATGCCTATCGATCAGAAAGAATCGCGCGTTGGGCCACGGCGGTAGCAGCTTAGGACCGACCAGCGAGCGCATGATTTCTATCGCTCGAAAAGATTAGTTTGCAGCCAGCGACACTCAAGTCGCCGCCGATAATATCGACGAGGGCGCGATGGTGCCCCGATGAACTGCGTCTTGTGGCAAGCCAAGGATGGTGATGCCGTGCGGCGATGGGTGTTGCGCGTAACGCTGAGTGTAGTCGCATGCATTGCTAGCGATCCGCTGCACGCCCAACGCCCTGCCGATTTGCCGTTGTTCGAGCCCTCGGAGTCGTTGCTCGGACCCGCCGTAGGCGCTTCGGGCACCAGCGCCATCGAGGGCCATCCAGGAGGCCAAGAAGGGCTGGTCGGCGGTCGTGCAGGATCGGCCGCCGGGCGGGTGCCAACGCGGGTCGCTCAACCTGCTTGGAATCGCCTGGTGCAGCCCTTGGAAATCGGCGTTCCGACAACTCTCAAGGCCGCCGAGGGGCCCGCGAATGGCAGTCTTGCGCTGCCGGACAACACCGACGATGAAGGCCCGGCGAACGGCCTGATGCTCGACCAAGCAATCGAGCTTTTGCTGCGCGACAATCTCGACCTGCGTGCCAAGGCGCTCGAGCTGCCACAGGCCGAGGCCGACGTGCTGACTGCCGGTTTGCGCGCGAACCCGTTGATGTTCATGGACAGCCAGTTGGTGCCGTATGGCACCTATAACCCGCAAACCAATCCGGGCGGACAAACCCAATACGACCTGAACATGTCGCTGCCGATCGACGTGACGCGCAAGCGCCAGGCGCGAACGGTGGTGGCGGTGCAGGCCAAGCGAGTGCTCGACGCGCAATACCAGGATGCCGTGCGTATCGCGATCGATAATCTGTATACCGCTTACGTCGATGTGCTCGCGGCACGCGAGACCGTGCGGTTTGCCATGGCTAGCGTCGCCGGGCTCGACAAGCTGCTTGAGGCGACGCGGTTGCAGCACCAACAGACGCTCAAAAC
>DASZPI010000094.1:0-7946 GCA_035550355.1 Pirellulales bacterium | reverse complement strand
TGCGGCACTTGCGATCGAGAACACGCGCCCCCGAAGAACGAATCGCAGCCCGGGCTAGGCCGTGCCGGGGCGCTCAGAGTGACGCGCGCGAATGAATTGAGCGGGTCGGCGAAATCGTGCGCCCCGACGACCCGACCGGTTTCCGAAGCGGTGGCAGCGACGGGGGGCAGCGCACCGCGGTTGGAAAAAAAAAAGCCCCCGGAAAGAATGCGTCCCAGGGGGGCAAAGGACGCGATCCGTTTCCGGGAGCGATTGGACGAAGCGTGCTACCAGCTTCCATGCCGGAGAGCACGGGCGCTTCGCGGTCCGCAGAACGATCTATTCGATGGCTCCGATGCGGACCCTCCACGTGGCTTGAGTGTTCGGTGCTCGCTCGGCCGCACGACATGCGACCTGTTCGATACGGCGGGAGAATATGGAAATGCCCCATTACGGTCAAGGCCGATTGAACAGAGTTTTTTCGCGCGGCCGAGAACCTCGTTCGCGGCGAAAAAACCCTGCCTTATTGCGCTAGCAACAGCCGGCCCGGCGCTTGGAGCTTGCTCTTCACGTCGTTCAAAAAACGCGCTGCCGTCGCGCCATCGATCAAGCGATGATCGTACGACAGGCTCAGCGGCATCATCAGCCGCGGCTCGATCTTGTCGTCGACCATGACCGGCATCTTGCGGCTGCGGCCAATCAGCAAGATCGCCACCTGCGGCGGATTGATGATCGGCGTCGAGTAGATGCCCCCCACCGCGCCCAAATTGCTGATCGTGAACGTGCCGCCGATCTGGTCATCGGGAGCGAATTTGAAGTTGCGCGCCTTGTTCGCCACCTCGTGCAAAGCATGCGCGAGCTGCGGAATGCTCAGGCGATCGACGTCGCGCACCACGGGCACCACCAGCCCACGCTCGGTGTCGACCGCGACGCCGAGGTTGATGTAATCGTGATACACGATTTCGCCGCGTTCCATGTCGAGCGCCGCGTTCATCAGCGCGTGGTCGATGTGCTGCAACGTCTGGGCAACCGCCTTCATGACGAACGGCATCATCGTCAGCTTGACGTCGCTGTTGGCGTAGTCGGCCTGGCTTTGCTTGCGGATGCGCTCGAGCTCGGTGATATCGGCGTCGTCGAAATTCGTGACGTGGGGAATCGTGGTCCACGAGTTGACCATATTCGCGGCAATCGTCTTGCGAACTCGGCTCAGCGCGTGGCGGCGAACCACGCCCCACTTGTCCGACGACTCGACGCCTTCGGGAACGGGACCGCGCGGACTTGTGCCGATCGGCGAGGAATGAGCGGCGGCATTGCGGACGGCGGCGACAATATCTTCACGCGTGATTCGTCCCCCCGAGCCAGTGCCCTGGACCCGATTGATGTCGACGCCCAGCTCGCGTGCCAGGCGGCGCGTCGACGGCCCTGCGGCGGCCGCCGCGGCCGACGCAACCGGTTCGGGCTCAGGCTCGGGAGCCGGCTTCGGCGGCGGAGCCGCGGCGGGCTTCGTCGCGCTTCCGCCGTTGCTCGAGGCGGCAGGCGACGGTTTCGCCGCTTCGGCAGCGAGCGGCTTGGCTTGAGCAGGCGACGCAGGCGCGGCAGCAGGTTTTTCGGGAGCCGCCGGCTTGGGCGCGGCCGCAGCCGACGCCCCCGCGCTGGCTTCGACCGTCACCAACGTGCCGCCGACCGGCACGCTTTGGCCAACTTTCACGTGGACCTTGGTGATCTTTCCGGCATGCGGGCAGGGGATCTCGACGGTTGCCTTGCCGGTCTCGACTTCAACCACCGGATCGTTCGCCTTGATCTCGTCCCCTTCGCTCACCAGAACGTTGACGACGTCGCCCGCATCGATGTTTTCGCCGAGATTGGGAAGCTTGAAATCCAAAGCCATGCCGCAGAATCTCCACAGGGTATTGCCTTGAGCCCACGCGCTCGCTGAGGGCTACAAGCTCTTGTGTGTGTGCTTACGCGATGTACGGGTCGATCTTGTTCGGGTCAACGCCCAGCGCGCCGATCGCCTCGGCAAGGTGTTGCCTGGGGAATTTACCTCGCTCGGCCAGCTCAGCAAGGGCGGCAATTGCAATGCACTCGGCATCGACTTCGAAGTGCCGCCGCAGACGATCGCGGCGGTCGCTGCGACCCATGCCATCGGTGCCCAGTGCGTACAGCCCGCCCGGTACCCAAGCATCGATTTGCTCGGCCACCAGTCGCACGTTGTCGGAACTGGCGATGCACGGTCCTTCGACCCCTTCCAGTACGCGCTCGAGATACGACTTGCGAGCCGGTTCGTTGGGGTGCAACAGATTCCAGCGTCGTGCCGCCTGCGCTTCGGTCCGCAACTGCTTGTAGCTGGTCACGCTCCAAACGTCGCTCGAGACCTGGTACTTCTCGGCGAGAAGCTTTTGCGCCCGCAAGGCTTCGCGCAGGATTGCGCCCGAGCCGAACAACTGCACGCGCGGACGATCCGAGCCGGCATCGACCTGCGAGAGCCGATACATGCCGCGCACAATTCCGTCGGCGCTCCCCTCGGGCATCGCCGGCATGCGATAGTTTTCATTGTGCAGCGTGACGTAGTACATGCCCTGGAAATCTTCCTCGTACATCTCGCGCATGCCGTCCATGATGATGACGGCCGTTTCGTAGGCGTAGGCCGGGTCGTAAGCCCGCACCATCGGAAAAGCGCTTGCGAACAGGTGGCTGTGTCCGTCTTGATGCTGCAAGCCTTCGCCATTGAGCGTGGTGCGGCCGGCGGTCCCTCCCAACAGGAACCCTTTCGCGCGCATGTCCTGGGCACACCAGATCAGATCGCCGATCCGTTGGAAGCCGAACATCGAGTAGTAGATGAAGAACGGAATCATGTTGATTCCGTGGGTACTGTAGGCAGTGCCGGCGGCGATGAACGACGACATCGACCCGGCCTCGGTAATGCCTTCCTCGAGGATTTGGCCGTCTTTCGCCTCGCGGTAGTACAGGAAGTTGTCGCTATCGACCGGCTCATACAACTGACCCGTGTGCGCGTAGATGCCGCACTGCCGGAACAGCGGGTCCATGCCAAAGGTCCGCGATTCGTCGGGCACGATCGGCACGATGTACTTGCCGATATTCTTGTCCTTGAGCAGCCGCGAGAAGTGCTTCACGAACGCCATCGTGGTCGAGACTTCGCGATCGTCGCTGCTGGTCAACGATTCGGTGTACTCGGTGTAGCGCGGAATCTTGAGCCGCGGCGCTTCTCGGGGCCGCAAGGGAACCGACCCGCCGAGCTCTTCGCGCCGCGCCCGCAGGTATTGCATTTCCGGGCTATCGGCCGGCGGCTTGTAGAACGGCGCCTTCGCCACGTCTTCGTCGGAAATCGGAATGTTGAACCGCGTGCGGAACGTGCTCAGTTCGGCTTCGTTGATCTTCTTTTGATTGTGGGTGGTGTTGCGACCTTCGCCCGCTTCGCCCAGGCCGTAGCCCTTGATCGTGTGGGCCAGGATGACCGTGGGGCGGCCGTTCTTGTTCTCGGTCGCGAGCTTGTAGGCGGCGTACACCTTCTCGGGGTCGTGGCCGCCGCGGCGCAGCGACCGCAGCTTTTCATCGGAAAGATGGCTGACCAATTCGAGCAGCTCGGGATACTTTCCGAAAAAGTGCTCGCGAATGTAGCTGCCGGGCATGACGGTGTACTTTTGGTACTCGCCGTCGACCACTTCGCCCATCCGCTGTACCAGCAGGCCGCTTTTGTCTTTTTCCAGCAGCGCGTCCCAGTCGTCGCCCCAGATGACCTTGACCACGTTCCAACCGGCGCCGCGAAACGCGCCTTCGAGCTCCTGGATGATCTTGCCGTTGCCGCGCACCGGTCCGTCGAGCCGCTGCAGGTTGCAGTTGATGACGAAGATCAGGTTGTCGAGCCGTTCGCGGCTGGCGAGCGTGATGGCGCCGAGCGTTTCGGGCTCGTCGCACTCGCCGTCGCCCAAGAAAGCCCAGACGTGCTGACCGCTGGTATCCTTAATGCCGCGATCGCTCAGGTACTTGTTGAACCGCGCCTGGTAGATGGCCATGATCGGCCCCAGGCCCATCGACACCGTGGGGAACTCCCAGAACCCCGGCATCAGCCAGGGGTGCGGATAACTGCTCAGCCCGCCCCCTTCGGCCAATTCTTGGCGGAAGTTCACGAGGTTCGTTTCGGTCAGGCGACCTTCGAGAAACGCGCGGGCGTACATGCCGGGCGACGCATGACCTTGAAAGTAGATCTGATCGCCTGAGTAACTATTGCCCTTGCCCCGGAAGAAGTGGTTAAAGCCCACTTCGTACAGCGTGGCGGCCGAGGCGAACGTGCTGATGTGTCCGCCCAAGCCGTAGTCAAACTTGTTGGCGCGATGCACCATGGCCATCGCGTTCCAGCGAATAATGCTCTTGATGCGGCGCTCGATCTCGCGGTTGCCCGGGAACACCGGCTGCTGGTCGGGAGCGATCGTGTTGATGTACGGCGTGTTGATCGCGTGCGGGAGCTCGATCCCCTGTCGGGCGGCCGCCTCGTCAAGCACCGACAGCAGGTACCGTACGCGCTCCGGGCCCTTCGCCTGCAGCACGTACTGCAACGATTCCAGCCATTCCTTGGTTTCCGACGGGTCGGAATCGCCGCTGACAGGTTGCACGGTCTCGACTTGCGCCATGAAGCGAGTTCTCCTTCAGAATCGGCATAGGTTCGGACGTCCGGCGTGCGACCGAGCGCGCAGATTCTCCCACGCAAACAGACCGCCTACGGCCAACGCACTATTATTTCGCCGGCACCCCATCCCGTAAAGCCCATAGCTGCCTTTGAGATAGGCCCCGGCGGCTAGCTACCGTCGGCCCCGACGAGCGACAAAACCGAGCGAACCCGCCTCGAATCACTTCGAGCCTCGGAAAACGACCGGAAACGCTTGATAAAGTTCCGTCCGGCAAGATGGTCGGCATGCGGCTGCCATCCCCAGCGCGCCAACAGCCGGTCGGAAATCCGCAGGTTCGAAACATCGCAGACGATCGCGTACGTGTCGGTCAGTTGCGCGATTTGGTCGAGCGCCGCCACCGCGCAGCGGAACGTCGCAAACTTGGTATCGCGCTGCGACACGATGTAATCGACGACCAGGAAGCCCGCGCAGCGACGGGGGACATGAAAATAGATCCGGCATCGATCGCCGGCACGATGACGATGAATCCACTCGCCTGCCAGGCGACGCTCAAGCCGCGACACGCGTCGGCGCACGCCTCGCCAGCGCACCTGGTTGAATTTGCCGTCGCGAACGTCGATCACCCCCGCGCGCCATGGGCGCAGCCGCTCGGCCTCGGAAGCCAGATCGCAGATCGGCGGTGGAAACATCGCGCGCAGCATGCGGTTACCCGCTCAAGCGTAGCTCACCGCTTGCAAACCAATCACGGCCGGGCGAGCCGATCGCGAACCATGCGAATCATCACCAGCGACATTCCCAGCGCCCCCAGGCAAACGACCAGCATCACCGGGATAATCCAACCGATCGCAAACAACTCGTGAAACCGCAGCCACAGCCCGCGCCACGCTAGCATCGTGATTAGAGCGCCGAGACACAGAAACGGGCCGAAAGGTATCACGCGCTCGCCGCGAAACAGCTTCTGCCCCAGGGCGACGAACACTGCGGAAAACACGCCGATTACAAAGCTCATCAACGTCGGCTGCCAGCCGAGAAACGCGCCGATCATGGCCATCAGCGTCACGTCGCCGAAGCCCATCGCCTCTTCCCCCAGGGCGCCGCTGCCGACAATGCGAATGCTCCACACCAGCGCCCCGCCAAACGCCAGGCCCAGCAACGCGCCCGCCAGCGATTCCCAGCGCAGGCCGCCGAGCAGCCACACGACCGTAATCGCTACGCTACCCACCGCGGCCAATGCCAATAACCACCGCGAGACGCGCTCTCGGGCCACGCGCGCCACCAACAATTGCATTGCCCGCCGCCAGCCGTGACGACCGTGCCATCGACGCGGCAACAAGGCGGCACACCAGGCGCAAAAACAAAAAACTCCCAACGCCCAACCGGCGACGCCCTGAAGTGCCGAGGGAAACTGCCAAGGAGAGCTGACGTTCAACGAGCGTGCACCCGGCTCGCCGATCGCAAATGCGTTGACATCGACGAACAACAGCGGCACGTCGGGCAGGCGGGTCTCGGGCATTGCGACGGCAAACGCCAGCGCAAGCAGCGTTCCCGGCAGAGTCACTTCGTCGGGAATGGTTTGTTCGTCGATATCGATGAACGACAGGGCGACCATCCACATCGCCAAGCATAGATGCGACACGTAGCGCAGGTGCAGCGACATGCTGCTGGCCAACACCGGCAGCTGGGCCGACCTCGCCAGCCCCTCGCTCAGCGAAATCGCTTGCCCCGTCTCGACCACCTCCAATGCGTACAGCACCGCCGCTAGCAGGCCGCACCCCAGCTCGATCAGCAGCGGTCGGATCCAAAACTCGTAGCCGAGCGCTTTGCCCTTGCGCCGCAACCGCCACCAGCCGATCATCGGCGCGCGGTCGATCCAATGGTCGTCGGCATCGCGCGGATGCAGGCGCGACCAGGGACTATGCGGCAGCGGATCGAATCGCAGACTGTAGATCGCCCAATTCACGACGCCGCCAGCGATCACCCCGATTGCGAAGGCCGCAAGCAAGTGCAACTCGGTCGGCAGTGACGGAAACAACAGCACGGGAAATGCAGCCGGAAATGAACGAGGATGAACGGAAATGGTTCCGAGTGCTTCGGCTAGAAATCCCGAACCACTCGCCGCCACCGAACTTTAGGTTGCTGAAAGTTGCTGAGCAATGCGCGGTGTCGATTCGTCGCCTGAGGATAGTTTACAGAATCGAGTCGCTCGCGATTCAACGTGTTCATCGCGCGACCCCAAAGCATTTGCGTTCATTTGCGTCGATTTCCGGCCAGCCATTGGACGATCTCCGCGGCGATTGCATCGGGAGTTTTTCCGTCGGTATCGACGGTGGCAGCCGCGCACTGGCGGTACAGGGGTTCGCGTTGCGCCAGCAATGCGCGTACTTCGGCTTCGCCGCCTTGGGTCGTCAGGTTCGGCCGGCGGGCCGCGGTCGCCGGATCGGCGTTGACGCGTTCCAGCAGGGTCGGCACTGCGGCACGCAGCCAGATCACGTGCTCGGCGCGGCCAAGGGCCGAGCGATTGCCATCGCGCAGCACCACACCGCCCCCCGCCGCGATGACAACTTCGTCGCGTTCGACAAGCTCGCCAATCACCTGCGACTCCAGCTCGCGAAACACCTGTTCGCCGCCGTCGCGAAAGATCTCGGCGATGCTTTTTCCGGCGCGCTCTTCAAGCACCAGGTCGGCATCGATCGCCTGCCAACCCAGTCGTCGCGCCAGGCTTGCAGCGACCGCCGACTTGCCGCTGCCGCGATAGCCAATCAGCACGATCGACCGTTTGCGTGCAGCAAACGGCGATAGAACCGATGCTGTGATCGCGGTGCGCATGACGTCGCGCGGCGCCGGCGTGCCGGTAAACAGCTCAAACTGCAGCGCCCCCTGGCGAATGAACATCTCGATGCCGCTGACCGTGCGGCAACCGCCGGCGCCAGCTTCGCGCAGCAAGCGAGTGCGTTCAGGATTGTACACGGTGTCGAACACCACGGTTTCCGGCCGAAGTCGCGACGCATCGTACGGAGTTTCTTCGACGTTGGGCGACATGCCGATCGGCGTGCAATTGACCAGCACATCGACGCCAGGCGTGTGGCGATCGTCCCAGGCCACAACCTCGCAGCCGACCGCGCGGGCCAGATCGTCGGCGCGCGGTTGCGTGCGACTGGCCACGATCGTTCGCGCACCCGACTGCACCAATCCGTGGGCGATCGCCCTGGCTGCGCCTCCCGCGCCGAGCACCAACGCGCTGAGTCCCTTGAAGCCGCCCCGGCCGGTCGAGCGCCCCAGGGCCGCGGCAAGGCTTTCGATTGCCGCCGAGCGATCGGTGTT
>DASZPI010000093.1:0-9150 GCA_035550355.1 Pirellulales bacterium | reverse complement strand
CGATCGCAATTCTTTTTGACCGGCCCGCGCGGCGTGGATACACTCGATCTAAGGTCTTTTCCAGTGCCGCATTCCTGCGGATTCCGCGCTTCCAAATCGAGACGAACGACTTATGGCCAGCAGCGAAAACCAAGGCCTGCAAATCACCGTCATTGTGTTGCTGATCACGGTACTTCCGTTGGCGGTTGTGGCGTGGGTGTTCTTCGGCCAGTCGAACTCGTATTACGCCCAGGCCAAGGCCGACGCCGACAAGGCAAAAGAAGCCGAGGGCAACCTGCGAAAAGCGATCGAGGATGTTAGCAAGTACAAGCAGATGATCGGTCTGGCCGACGAAACGACTCCCGAGCAGGCGGCAACCACATTCAACGAAGATATGGCCGCCTACGGCGCGACCCTGCCGGCCGAGAAGAAGTTCTATCGACAGTCTCTCGAAGAACTATCGAACACGTTGGCCAAAGCTGTGGAAGAGAAGACGGCGGCGCAAGCCCAAATCGCGGTGCTCGAAGGGAAAAACGAGGAGGCTCGGAAGCAAGCCGAGGTGCAAGTCGAAGAAGCCAACAAGGCCAAGACCGCTGCCGTCCAGGAGCTCGAGACGCAGAAGGCTGCGTTTATGGAGGCGCAGAAAAAATCGGAGGCCGAGAAAAAAGACGTGCTCGATCAGTTGGCCGCGGCGCAAAACAATTTCACCGCCGAGATCGACAAGCTGAACAAGACCGTCGAGGCGTTGACCAAAGAAAAGGGAACGGCTGAAGGAACAATCAAAACGTTCCAAGGCGAGCTCGCACGATTCCGTGGCGGCAGCTTCGACGTGGATGACGGCGAGATTCGCGTTGTCCAGCCGCGCACCGAAACGGTGTGGATCAATCTAGGCGAGGCCGACGGGTTGCGCCCCCAGACGTCGTTCTTTGTTCACGGTCCGTACGCGTCGCCCAGCGACGAGGCGGCCCGCAAGGGAACGATCGAAGTTACGCAAATCATGGGCGAACACCTGGCCGAGGCCCGAATCGTCAACAGCAAGCCCACCGATCCGATGTTGCCCGGCGACAAGATTTACACCTCGTTGTGGGACCCGGGGCGCCGCGAGCACTTTGCCATCGCCGGGCGCATTGATTTGGACGGCGACAACGTCGATGATCGCGAGCAGCTGCGCAACATTATCCGGCTGTCGGGCGGCGTGATCGATGCCGAGGTTGACACCGACGGCAAGGTCACCGGCGAAATCACGATCGACACGCGCTATTTGATCGAAGGCTCGATGCCCGAAAAGGCACGTGCCGCGACCGAGAAGCTGCGGGCCGAAGCAGCGCTGTTGGGCGTCGAGCGAATTGGGGTCGATAAGTTCTTGGATCATATCGGCTACAAAGGCTCGCATCAGGTGGTGCGCTACGGCGCGACCGGCAATGTCGACACGCTGACCCGCACGTTGCCCGATGGCGGCTTGCCGAAAGGTCGCGAGTACTTCACCGACATGTTCCGCAAGCGTCAGCCGCCGCGCCAGCCGGTCGTTCCTCCCACCTACCAATAGTCATGGGCCGCGGCCGTTGCGGTCGCGCGTCCTGAACACGCCACGCATGGCCGCACGCAGCAAAATCGACGTGCTCGATCGCGAATTCCTCGAGGTGCGAGCCAAGTTGCTCGAACTTGCGGCGGCGCTCGATCGCCTCGACCGCGCGGCCGGTTCGGTCGCCGGTGATCCGCGCTTGGAGCGAATCAGTCGAGGCATTGGGGCGTTGCAAGCGTCGGGCGACAATCGCGCGGAGCAGGTGCAGTTGATCTTTTCGCTGGAGTACGACCAAGCCTGGCGCAAGAAGTTCGGTGTGTGATGCCACTGGCGAAGTCGCGCGCGACCCGCCGCTCGCCCCCTAACTCCTAACCCCTTGTTCCCCGTGTATTATCTCGATCCTCACATTCACATGGTCTCGCGGGTCACCGACGACTACGAGACCTTGGCCAAGATGGGTTGCGTTGCCGTTAGTGAGCCGGCGTTCTGGGCGGGATTCGATCGGGGCAGCGTCGACGGGTTTCGCGATTACTTCCGCCAGCTCACCGAGTTCGAACCCAAACGCGCCGGCTGGTACGGCATTCAGCATTACACTTGGCTGTGCATCAACGCTAAGGAGGCTGAGAACGTCAAGCTGGCGCGTGAAGTGATCGCCATGATCCCGGAGTTTCTCGACAAGCCGGGCGTGCTCGGTATTGGCGAGATCGGCCTGAATAAGAACACCAAAAACGAAGCGACCGTATTCCTCGAGCACCTCGATTTGGCGACGCGAACCGGCGAGCAGATCCTGATCCACACGCCGCACCTTGAAGATAAGCACAAAGGCACGCGGATGATTCTGGACATGCTCACCAGCGATGCACGCCTCGAGCGGCATCGCGTATTGGTTGATCACGTCGAGGAGCATACGATCCGACCGGTGCTGGAAGCAGGCTTTTGGGCTGGCATGACGCTGTACCCGGTGAGCAAATGCACGCCGCAGCGAGCCGTCGACATGGTCGAGCGGTACGGTCCCGAGCGGCTGCTGGTGAACTCGGCGGGCGATTGGGGGCCCTCGAAGCCGACCGCCGTACCCGACTTTATTCTCGCCATGCGCCTGCGCGGCCATCCCGAATCGTCGATTCGGCGCGTGGTGTATGAGAACCCGATCGAGTTTTTCAGCCAAAGCCGCGGGTTCACGTTCGCGCCGCCGCACGTCGCCGAGCCGGCACTCTAGGTTGCTAGCAAGTCTCGAACCTGTGGCCGGTCGTCTGGAATGACGAACTAGACCGAAGGTGCAAACCTCGGCCAACGGCGATGCGGGCATGCGCGCAGCAAACGAACGAGCGGCAACGCGATTGCTAGCTGCTCTGCTGCTTGCGCTATGCCTGCCATCGGCGCGCGGTGCCGAAACCATTGAGCTGTCGAACAGTTCGGATGACGATGCCATTGCCGAGCTCGATGAGCTTCCGAAGCTGTCGTCGCCGGCGCCGCAACAAAGGCTACGGTTGTCGGGTTGGGCCGACATGGGCTATACCGCCGCCACCTCGGCGACCGGACCGCTGGCGGTTGCCCCGCAGATGAACCATTTCGGCGACGAATTCCTGCTCAACCAGCTAGCGATCACCGCCGAGCGACCGGTTGACCCCGACGAGCTTTCGTTCGGCTACTACACTCAGTTGTTCGGCGGGGCGGATGCCTATGATCTGCAAGGCCCGGGCGATATTCAAAGCGTCAACGATCATTTTGGGTTCACGATCCGCCAGGCGAATCTGCGTGCGCATCTGCCGGTGTTCACCGCTCGAGGTATGGACGTGGTGGTCGGCCGGCAGGGCTCGTTGATGGGCTATGAGTCGTATATGGCGCCAATGCGCACGCTATATTCCGTGTCGTACCAGTGGTGGTACGCCGAAGACGGAGCGGACACCGGCACTTGGGCAACAGTGCACGCCACTGACGAGTGGGATCTGACCGGTGGCGTGACGTTTGGCTCGAACACGTTTTTCGAGCTGCGCGGCACGGCCCCCTGCTACATCGTTCAGGCACGGCAGTGGTTCGATCGCCAGCGAAGCCTGTATCAATGCGCCACCCTGGTGATCGGCGACCAGTCGATCGGAAAAACTTCGGTGATCGAGCCCGGCAAGCTGACGACCGTTTGCGAATATCGGATTCAATTCGCGGCGACCGAGCGGTGGACCCAGGTGTTTCAGGCCAATGGCGGCTGGGACAGCCAAGTAAAATACATCGGGTTCGGCCAGTGGTACGGCGTCCTGGAAGCTAGCATCGTAAAGCTGACCGACGAGCTTGATGCGCAATTGCGACTGGAATGGTTCGACGACGCCAACGGCGTACGCACTGGTTTCGCCACCGATTACGTCTCGATGACGCCCGGGTTTATCGTTCACCTGGGCCCGCAAATGTCGGTTCGCCCCGAGTTCCGTGCCGATTTTGCTGGCCGGCGAGTGTTCGGCCGATTCGAGAGCCTGTCGCGCCAGCGAAGTCAGTTTACGCCCGCGGTCGAGTGCGTGTTTACGTTTTAGCGCGGCCTATGCCGAACTGCAGTTGCTTTGGCGGCGAATCCCGGCCTACGATTCGCTCGCGTTAAACGTGGCAAAGCGTGATTGGACAGAGTCGACGGACGGTGAATGGCTATGGATGGCCGACGACGGTGGTATTTGGAATGGGAGGCATGGGCGCTGGCCGCGCTGGTGCTAGCGATCTACCTATCGCGCATCGAGTCGTTGTCGCTGACCGGAGAAGAGACGCGACGCGGCTTGATTGCCTTGGAGATGGTTGAGCTGGACGATCTTGTCGTCCCGCGACAGCAGGGCCGTCCTGCCCTGTTCCGCCCACCGCTGCAGAACTGGATTATTTCGTTCGTCGCTTGGCTGCATGGTAGTTACGACGAGTTCGCCGTGCGGCTGCCCAGTGTGATTGCGACGCTTTTCACGGTGCTGGGTGTCTACGCCTACTGCCGCGAATTCATGAGCCGCATCGGCGCCCTGGGCGGAGCGCTTTCGATGGCCACCATGGCGCATGTGCTGCAATACGGCTGGCTCGGCGAAACAGAGGCATTGTATGTCTTAATTGTCGGCGGCTCGATGCTCGCCTGGCGCCGGCTGGACGAGCGCTCGTCACCCTATGCTGCGTGGTGCATTGGTTACGCGCTCGCTGGGCTCGGCATGCTGACCAAGGGTCCGCAAGCGCCCATGTTATTTGCCGGCAGTGTGGGACTGTTTTTGATTTGGCAGCGGCGTGCGCGCGAGTTGCTCGCCAGGCCACATCTTGCCGGAATCGCGCTGTTCGTGGTGATCTACGCTGCGTGGGAGATACCGTTCTATCTGCGCGTTGGCTCTCAGGCGGCATGGGGAATGTTCGCAAACGATGTTGCTGCGCGGTTCGAAGGCAATGGCGTCGTTCGTTTGCTGCGTCACCTCGCGTTATTTCCCCTGGAAGTGTTTGCCTGTTTGCTGCCGTGGGGCATAACGCTGCTGGCCTTTGTCCGTCGCGATATCCGCCGGTCGCTCGGCGCAACGGCAATCGAGGCCCGATTTTTTCTGTGCTGCGTCGCGATCGGGTTCATCTCGTGCTGGCTCGTCCCCGGCGCAAAGAACCGGTACTTTGCACCGCTGTATCCGTGTGTTGCAGTGCTTGTCGGATTGGCAATCGACCGATTGGACGCGCTTGGTTTTCAGGCAACGACGGGCTGGCGCGTCATGGTCCGCATGCTTGCGGTCGCAGTACTCGTCACCGGTGCTTGGTTTGTTGGCGTGACCTTGATCGGCTACGGTCCGCAACTCGGCACACAACCGTTCGCGTTCGCCATTGCGTATGGCTTGATCTCGTTGACGTTGGCGATGGTTTTTGGGCGCAGCATCCGAATGCCGCGACCGCTGGCCTGGCCCGTCATGATGCTTTGCGTTGCCGTGTTCCTCGGGCTCACGTACAACGGCGCCGTCGTGAACACGTTCATTGCCGCGCGTCGGGCGATGGACCGTGACGTGCTGGCGGCGCGGTCTCGGCTACCAGCGGGCGCGAAGCTGGTAAGCATTGGTGAAGTGGCGCACAACTTCGCCTTCTACTATGGCGAAGTGATCCCACGTTACGACGACCAGGCGGCAGCTCTCGGTGATTCGCAATGGACCTACTTCTGCGCGGGCAACGAATTCTCGATGCCTGCGTGCGACTTTCCGCACAGCGAGATCGCGCGCGTTTCATGCGATCCCCATTGTTCGATCACGCCACGAGCCTACGTGATCATCGGCCGCCGTGAAGCGGTTGGCGTTGCGAGCCGGCCGGACGACCATTTGCCGCCGCGTTAGATGCCCCACTGCCGCAGCACGAGGCCGTACACGTCGGTGTCGGCGACGGTCGGTCCCGCAAGCACGCCGCGCTGCGATGCCACGACGATGCCGCGTTGCGCATCGTTGCGTGCCGGCGCGCCATGCGAGCCACGCACGCGTTTGGCGTCGAGCGGAATACTCTTGGTTGCCGGATCGAAGTGCAGTTCGACCGGGTCGTAGCCCGGCTTGCGATGGATATCGACCGTGCGTGCAAAGCCCGGGGCCTGCGCATCGTCAAGCCACCAGTAATACGCCTGCCAACTGTTCGGCGAAGAGACAAGCACCACCTCGCCGGCGCGCTCGTGATCGAGGTCGTAGCGTGCCCGCTCGTCGCCCGCAAGCACTTCGTCGATTCCCGGATGCTTGCGAAACAAATCAACCACGCGTCCGATATGGGTCGCGTCGTTCACAAACACGTGCGAAAACTGATGGTCGACCATTGCCCATGCCGCACTGCCAGCCAGGTCGAGATGTTCACCATCGGCACGCGTGTTGATGCTCAGGAGTTTCGCATCGCGCAGCACGCGATTGGGGTACGTCACATGATCGACCGGCGTGATGGTGTACTCGCTGGCCACCAACCATAGCGGCGAGATATCGCCGTAGGCGCGGTCGATCCCGTCAATCAGCCGTCGCACGGCTTCGTCTAACTCGCCCAGCGCTCGCCGAGCTGGTTCGCTGTCGGGACCCGTGCGCTGGGCCGCATAATCGAGATGGGGCAGATAAATGTAAAAAAAATCGGGGCGATACTGCGCGGCCGCGTGCACCGCCGAATCGACGATCCACGCCGTCGATTTGATCCCGGCCATCGGCCCCCAGAAGTTCATTAGCGGGAAATGGCCCAGTGTATCGCGCAGCGTACCGTACAGTTCGGTCGGTTTGGTGTAGCACCACAGCGACTCGCTGCCATCGGGATTGTGGATGGGTGCCGGAGTGCAGATGTAGTCAGCCGTCGCCCCTTTGCTGTGCAAGGGGAACCATACGGCACTGGTGAGCCCGGGATTGTGCTCTTTCAGCCGTTGCCAAATCTGCGGCCGCTCGATGCACTCGTTCCAGGCGGTCCACATTTCAACTTCGTGCTTCGCGCGCCAATAAAAGCCGTTGGCGATCACGCCATGTTCGCGCGGGGTCGAACCTGTGGTCATGTTCGCTTGCACCGGGCACGTGACGCACGGAAAGCTGGGTACAAGCGTCGCGACGTCCCCGCCACCGGCAAGCTTTGCCAGGTTCGGCATCGCGGCAAGATCTTGATTGCGCAAACCAGGAACGGAAAGCAGGACAACACGATCAGGCATAGATACCTCGGCAACTCGTTAGCGTGGGCGACGCCGATGATTGTATGTCATGCGACATGCGGCGTCAGCGACCGCGCGCGGCCTGCCAATTGCAACCCAATCGGCGAACCGTACAATCGCGTCTGCCACCGCTCGCCATGGATTCGATTTCGCCAGACGCAAAAGGATGATTGCCATGCGCAGAAAAATGTTCGTGTTAGGATTCGTGGCGGCGATGTTGCTGTTTGGCACAACTCCCTCGGCCCAGGCTGCGCGAGTGCGTCGCAACTGCTATTACTGTCGTCCGGTCGCGCGTCAGCCGCTGACGAACTTCCCTGAATGGTGGACGTCGGTGACCACATTCCACCGCGGCGGCATGTTCCATTAAGTCGAGTAGACCCAACGCCCTAGCAGCATGGCCGGGACCAATAGCAGCAGGATCACCGTCGCTGCCTGGCCGCTGGCGCTAAAGGCAACTGCCGCGTCGAGCACCACCAGCGACATGATTCCCTGCTTGATGGCCAACTGCACGCGCGGCGGCTCGGGTTCGATGACCGCCCAGGCAAAGCGATAAATAATCGATCCGCCCAGCACCAGCCACAGCCACGGCCAAATCGGCGCCTGGCTGATTGCATACGGCTCGTACTGGCTGACATGTCCCAGCCAGGCGATACCCGCGGCAATCACGCCGGTGGCCGCCAGGAGCGCAGGACGCGCGCTGCGGGTGGCTTCGGTTCGCGCAAACCACGTGAGGCCGGCGATGTAAACCCCGATGCCCGCCGCAACGAGCCATGGCGGGGCGGCGGTGAAATCTGCCGTCGCGCTCATACCCAGCAACACATTCAGTGCGCGGCAAGCGCCCATCGTCATCGGACCGAGCGGCGATGATTTGAGCACGGCATCGTACAGCAAGATCGCAACGACCAGCGCCGTGGCGATTAAGCCGCTGCGGATTTGAAACGTCGATCCGACGGCGCCTGCCAGCCAACCGCTCGCCAACCCAAGCGCCAGCAGGCCGAAGCCGAGCAGGCGTGCCGATGGCAGCGAGATCTCGCCCGCCGGCAGCGGTCGTTCCGGCCGCTCGACCTTATCGACCTCATAGTCGAATAGGTCGTTGAGCACCATGCCGGCCATGTACAGCAGCAACGAGCTGATCGCCAGCAACCAGAAGTCGCGCCCAAAAGTTCCGTCGCGATGCGTGAACAAGTAGCCCATCGTCACGTCGGCGATCGCCGTGAACACATTCGGCAGCCGGACGAGCTTGAGATAAGGAAGCATGGGTGAGGGTGAGTCAATCGGTGAGCGGGGCCAAATCACGGCCCTCGGTATTCGGATGCTACGAACTAGCGCAACTCACCGGGGCGTCGACACGTTCGGCTTGCCGAGCAGGTGGTCCAAGTATCGAAATGCCTCGCGTGCGGCATCGTCAGGGTTCTCGATATACGGATACAACTCGACGGTGATGAATCCTTCGTACCCTGTGCGCTCGATGGCTGCGAGCGTGGCGGCGAAGTCGATCGCCCCTCGCCCTGGGATCAAGTGCCGATGCACACGAGTCGACGCAATATCCTCGAAGTGGTAGTGCCGCGTATGCGATGCCATCCGCTCGACCCACAACTCTGGATCTTCACCCACGCAATAGGCGTGGCCGATATCGAAATTGAGTCCAACCCATGGCGAGTCGATTCGCTGCATGAACCGTAGATATTGATCGAAATGTTCGATCAACAAACCTGGCTCGGGCTCGATCAGCAAGCCGACTTCGACGCGCTCGGCGACTTCAACGCAGGGCATGAGCTCGTCGTAAAATAGCGCTGCCGCGTCGTCCCACGATTGCCCCGGCTCGAGGGGGCCGCCCGGTTCGGTTTGCAGGTTGCGAGCGCCGATCTCGGCCGCCAGTTTGAGCGCCCGTTTCGTGTGTTCGCGGCGAATGGCACGATAGTGCGGATCGGGCTCGATCCACGAGGGATGCCAGTATGGCTGCCGCGGGTCAGCGACCGCGTTCATCATGAATCCGTTGACGTTCGACACACGCAGATTGTGTTGCGCAAGC
>DASZPI010000092.1:0-2028 GCA_035550355.1 Pirellulales bacterium | reverse complement strand
GGTAGAAATCTTTGCCGACCTTCAACCCGCCGGCGGCGAGAATCGGCAGCACGACGTCGCGGGTTGTTCCGGGATACGTCGTGCTTTCGAGCACGACGAGCTGCTCGCTGCGCAGCGTCGCGGCAATCGCGTGCGCGGTCGATTCCACGTACCCCAGGTCGGGATCGCGGCTGTCGTTCAACGGCGTCGGCACGCAGATGATCACCACGTCGGCCTCGCCCAGCCGCTGCATGTCGCAGGTCGGCTCGAACTTGCCCGAGTTAATGCACTCGGCAATCCACGCCGAGGGGATGTGACCGATGTAGCTTTCCCCGGCCTTGAGGCGCTCGACTTTTGAAGCGTCGACATCGAAGCCCAGGGTGCGAAAGCCCGCGGCGACGAACGCCCGAATCAGTGGAAGCCCGACGTACCCCAACCCAATCACGCCGACGCGGGCGGTTTTGTTTCGAATCGCCTGCTCAATGAACTGCATGCAAATCTCTCTACGTGTACTGCGGCAGCCATGCCTGGAACAAGGACGGTGTCTGAACTCTCTAGCCTGGCATAGTGCCCGCATGGCAGCGCGATGCGTCGACGAGCCACGCCGGCGGTGGCAGACCGCCAGATTCCACTATCATTACAGGCCTCCGGCACGTCAACGCTGGCGGGCCGCTCCGATTAGGAGGGTTTTTACTGCCCCAATACCCTGGCGCGCGTCAGTTCTTCCATCAGCGCATGATATTTCTTGTCGTTCGGACGCGACCACACGCACCATTTCAATTCATCGCGCGCTTCCTGCGTGCGGCCATCTTCCTTAAGCAACACCGCGAGCTCGTACCGCCACGATAGCTCGTTCGGGCGCAGGCGCACGGCGTGTTGCAGGTTGTCGATCGCACCGTGTAGGTTCTCGTCGAGCTCGTCGAGCCCGGCCAGCAGATAGTACCGATCGGCCTGCTCAGGATGCTCGGCCGCGAGCAGCTCGCGCGCTCGGCGGGCAATTTCGCGGCGCTGCCATTTCTCGCTCGCATCGTGATAGTGCTGTTTGCCCAGCTCGACCAGCGCGGTGGCGGTGCCTGGCACCACCTTGTCGAGAAACTCGTTCAGATCCAGCCGCACGGCGAGCAGCTCCCAGATGCGCTCCGCGTGACGCGGGTCGATGGTCCAGGCCTTTCGCAGCTTCTCGTAACCGGCCTCAAGCCGTCCCGATTCGACGTCGAAGATTCCCAGTTCGATCAAGAAGTTTGCGTTGGTCGGCGCGAGCAGGTAGGCGCGCTGAACGTCGGCCAGATCGGCACTGGGACGATCGTGCAAGAACTCGAGGCAGGCCAGTTGCAAATGGACTTCGGGCAACAGCGGACACGCCGCGCGGGCGTCGACCAGATGACCCCATGCGGGCTCGAGGCAGCTTTGAATCGCCGGCTCCTTGCGCAACGCTTGCAGCTCGTCGGCTTCGTCGGCGCGCTCGAGCTCGACGGCCACCGTATGCAGTCGATACAGGCTGGTCGCGTTCCAAAGGTCGCGCGATGAAAGCTGCGACCCCAGCTCGCTGCGCAACTGCACGGCACTGCGCACTCGGTACAGGTGTTGCCAGAGCGCAGCCACCCGGACTTGCGCTTCGGCGTCGTCCGGACGAAACGCCAGCGCGTTGGTCAAGCGTTCGATTCCCGACTCGAGCTGTTGCGAAGCGACGGATTCGACCGCATCGGACCAGCGCGTTTCGCGCATCAGGTCTTCGAACGGCGCGCGAGTGCTTGTCTCGTGCCAGGCCCAAACACCCGCCGCCGCCAGCGATGCACTGACGAGCGCGCTGCCGAAGGCAGTCAACCTGGGGCGAGGCATGGCCACGCGGTTGACCGCGCGCAGCGACCTGGTCGAGAGCGCCCCGCAGCTGGCGGCCAGCAGCACCATGTTCGCCGGAATGCGCCAGCCGAAATCGACGCAGCCTTGCAGCAATTGCGTGGTCACCAGGAACAGCCCTGCAATGGCCGGCGCCAGATCGTGCCTGGCATGACTGTCGCGGAGCATCCGCAGGATGCTGCGGATCATCAG